>JAYSXU010000089.1:0-6063 GCA_043716965.1 Fimbriiglobus sp. | reverse complement strand
GCGAACGACTCGTGGTGAAACGGGGTAGGCGGTAAAGTCGCGCCGCAGTGTCTGGCAAATCTTTCTGGCGGATTTGTAGGTCGTGGCCGAGGAGGCTTTGCGACGAGGCCCGACATTCGACTTTAGACAGGATTAACAGGATTGAACAGGATTTAGGATCGGATTTGAATCCTGTTCAATCCTGTTAATCCTGTCTAAAAGTCTGATCGATAGATCCTACCACTTATCAGCAGCACTGTCGGGCCTCGCAAAGCCTCGACCACGACCAACAAAACAGGTCTCACAAACCGCTAGAAACTTTTGTCAGACCACTCACTCCACGCCGTTAGCGATTCCACTTGTAAACGGCTTCCATTCTAGCCCGAGGGCGATGACCCGGTGCCGTTTCGCTTGGATCGCCCACGGGGTGCCTTTGTGGTCGTCGGCGATTTTCGTGAACAAGTCTCGTGCGGAATCCGCGAGGTCTTTGACATCTTTCTTGCTCTTCATCTTGTCACTCGACACCAGAATGAATCCCGACGAACCTTGCTTCGCATCGACCTTCGGTAAGCTGTCCGTCCGGATCGACCCCAGCGCGAGGTTGTACTCGCTCATGAACGCCAACCGGGCTTTCAATTGGGCAACAGCGTACAGGAAATTGACTCGCCAGTATTTCGATTCTTCCTGGTCAAGTTCTGGCATCAGCCTTTCCATTTTCGTCAGCGTTGTGCGGAGTTCTTCTTCAATGCGTGCCGGGGTCTCTTGCTCGGCGACAATCAATTTCTTGACCTTGTCATCTGAACCCGTTTCAATCCTTGTTCGGAGTTCGCCTTCGACGGAGGATTTCCACTCTTTTTTGATGATGGTGAGTCCATCGATCGCGGCTTTACGGATCGGGTACTTTTGCGGCTCCTTCAGGATTTGTGCATCGGTGACTTTGTCGGGTTGGTACGCCTTCATCACGTCTTCGCTGAACGGGATGAGCGTTTCGACCGCGTCGTCCTTGCTGATTTTCCCGCGATACGGCGGCAGGTCGTTGATGCGTTCAAGAATGATCGCCAATTCGTTCGGGGCAACTCCCTTCGGTTGTGGCGCTAACGCAAAGTGCTTGGCAAGCGGTTCCTCGGGGTTGAACGCAACGGTCGCGGTCGGGTCGTCACCGATCAACCGCACAACGGGTTCGGCTTTCCCCGAACCCGTTGTGACTTCTTTCATGCGGGTGTTCGCAGCCGTCAGCCACGGTGCGATCGGGAGGCCGTCGTCCGGGGTCGAGTCTTTGGGTAACTGCACAATTCCTTTTTCGCCAACATGACGAAGGGCGCTCAAGAACAGACTTCCGCCCACGTCCGAAGTATCGACACGCCGAGAGATGTACGGCGGTTGGCGGTATTCAAACGCATTCTGCCCCACGGTCGTCGTCATGACCACCTGGACCCCCGAGGGTGCTTTCGTGAGGCGTTTTTCGAGTGACTCGCTGAGCGGTTCACTACCCGGTCGCAGCTTATCGCCGTCTTCGTTCAACCGGCAAACATCGAAAATGACGACCTTTTGCTGGGCGGGGCAGGACTTGACTTTCGCCCAAAAATCGTCGAGCGGAATTAGGCTAGCTACATCCTCCAGATCGCCATCAACCGGAACCAGATACGCTTTGTCGCCGATTTCCACGGCGTGGCCGCCGAAGTAAATCAGGACGCGATCTTGTGCCCGACTGGTTTCACAAAACTGCTTGCAAGCGTCTTCAATCGTCGGTTTCAGCATCGGCCGTGCGGTCGGGCCGAGGTCTTGGACGACGTAGAGTTGGCTGTTGTCTTTCTCGACCGGCACCTTCCATTGGGCCGCCAATCGTCGCGCGGCCACGGTCACCTGATCGGGATTTCTGTCCGTACCGCCGACCAAAGCGTTGCAGTACAGATATTTCGTGACACTCAGGAAAAGCATCCGCCTGGGGTACTGTTTCGAGGTGTTCGGACCGGGTTTCGTCTCAAGCGTTGGCTGGCTAGTCGGGGTTTGGGCTTGTTCCGTGACGCGGAATTTCTTGACAAGTGTTGGGCCAACAAGAACTCCCAACAGACCAGTCATGGCCAGGAAAAACGCGAGTCCCACCCAGAGCAACGGGCCAGGACCGGAGCGAATTTTGGACCGACGTTGAATCACGGGGCCAACATCGAACTGGCTGAGCGGGTCAACAGTTGACTCCGGCTGCGGTGGGGCAAACCCCGGTGGATACCCGTAAACCTGTGGTAAGGCTTCGACTGGATTGGGGACATCTGCAATTTTGGGCGACGGTCTACTGACCGGGCGCGCGGCAAGAATCGGCGGGGGGGCTGCGGCAGTCGGCTTGGCTTTCGACAGGCCTTTGGTCTGCACGACGGTGCCACAGTTCTTGCACTTGACGGCGCGATCGGTCCAATCCGCCGGAATACGAAGGACGTTTTGACATCCGGGGCATGTTGCCCGCACTGTGTCAGCCATGTGGCAAACCTTTCCGTATTGCAGAGTGCATCCGTTGGAGTCGGAGCTATTTTAGGACGAAGAGTGCGTCATGCGAGCCGCAATAAAATCGGTTTCGGACTGAATTGACGAAATGCCATTACTTGTTGAGAGATTGCCATGCGAATTGTTGTGATCGAAGGCGATGGCATCGGTCCGGAAGTGACAGCAGCAACGTGCCGTGTGGTGGCTGCTACGGGCGTGGCCATTGACTGGATCAAAGCCGATGCGGGGCTTGGTGCGGCAGAAATGCATGGCGAACCGCTGCCCGAGCAAACGCTGGACTTGATCCGTAAATATCGCGTCGCGCTGAAAGGCCCCTGCACGACGCCGGTGGGCAAAGGCTTCCGGTCGATCAACGTGCGACTGCGTCAAGGTCTCGATTTGTACGCCAGTGTTCGCCCCGTCAAAACCCTGCCGGGCGTCCGGACGCCGTTCGACAAAGTCGATCTCGTCGTGGTGCGGGAAAACACGGAAGGCTTGTACGCAGGGCTGGAACACCAAGTGGTTCCTGGCGTGATCGAAAGCCTTCGAGTGATAACTCGACCCGCCTGTGAACGGATTGTGAAGTTCGCCTTCGAGCTTGCACGCAACTCCGGACGGCACCTCGTGACGTTCTGCCACAAAGCGGATGTCATGCGGCTTTCGGACGGGCTGTTTCTGGAATGCGCGCGGGAAGTGGCCGATGCTTACCCGTTCATCCGGTTCGACGAAAAGCCAATCGACAACGTGTGCATGGAACTCGTATTGGACCCCACGAAGTTCGATGTACTGGTCATGGAGAACCTGTTCGGCGATGTGATCTCCGACCTCTGCGCCGGCTTAGTGGGTGGCCTCGGCGTCGTCCCCGGTGCGAACCTCGGCACTCGGTATGCCGTGTTTGAAGCGGTCCACGGCTCCGCCCCGGACATCGCGGGCAAGGGGCTGGCCAACCCCATCGCCCTCGTGCGCAGTGCGGCCATGATGCTCGATTACGTCGGGGAACGTGCGGCCGCCGCGCGCATCGAACAGTCCGTGACGACGACACTGCAAGCTGGCATCGGACTGACACGCGATTTGGGCGGCGATGGCAACACGGAGACGATCACGGCGCAGTTGGTGAAGAACGTGACGGGCCTCTAAAACCGGATTTACTACAGAGACACAGAGGCACAGAGAAGTTAGGAATCAATTGATTTGGTTTTCTCTGTGCCTCTGTGTCTCTGTGGTTGAAAATGATTTCTGCTACAAGCACACGGTGAGATTCATGCACAAGATCGTTCTGATTCAAGGCGGCGGCGTGGGGTTGGATCAAGAAGCATCAGTCCGACAACTCCTGGACGCGGCAGGCGTCGCGGTCGAGTTTGACGTGCATCTTGCGGGGCGGGCCGCGCTGGACGCGGGGTTATCAAAAGACGCCATCCGCGAGACGACTATCGACGCCGTGCGCAAGGCTGAAATCGCCCTGAAGACGAAGTTGCATCAACCCTTGGGCGCAGGTACGCCCACCGCACACGGGCCGAAAGTGCCGCCGAACTACAACGTCGAATTTCGTAAACGGCTCGGGCTGTTTGCCTCCGTGCGGCCTGTTCACAACTTGGCCGGATTGCCAAGCCGATTCACTGGAGTGAACTTTCACATCGTCCGCGAAATTACCGAAGACCTTTACACGGCCAGCGAACACGAGATCGTGCCGGGGGTCGTGCAAAGCTTCAAGATCGTGACCGAAACCGCGTGCCTACGCTTCTTCCGCTACACGTTTGAACTCGCCCGAAGACTCGGCAAGAAGTCGATCCACTGCATCCACAAAGCCAACATCTTGAAACTGGCCGACGGGCTATACCTCGATTGTTTCCGCCGCGTGGCGACCGATTATCCGGACATCGCCGCGAAAGAAATGATCGTGGACAACACCTGTATGCAACTCGTCTCGAAGCCGCATCAGTTTGAAGTGCTGGCAGCCGGGAACTTGTACGGTGATCTACTCAGCGACCTCGGCGCCGGGTTAGTCGGCGGGATTAGTGCGACCTCGGCGATTAACGTTGGCGACGGCGTGAAAGTTTACGAAGCCGTCTATGGTGCAACGCACGAAGCCGTTCGGCCCGACCACGCCAACCCGTTACCGCTCATCCTGCCAATGTTGGAGCTGTTGAAAGACATCGGTGAAGCGACTGCCGCCAAACGCATTTTGAGTGCGATCGAATCCGTACTGACGGAGGGGCGATGCAAGCCGCTCGATCTGGGTGGCTTGGCCGGGACGACCGAGTTTACTGATACGATTGTGAAACAGATTCGGTCAACAAAGTAAATCCGAGATCGGCGTGTGAGTTTTATGCGGGTTGCAAGACTGAGGAAGTGAAGTTTCTATGAAAACTTGGCTCCCGTCCGATTTTGTTTCGCCACTTCATGTCGAACTTCACAAAACATGCTAGTAGGGTTTTTGCAACCCTATGCCACTCTCTCATATGTTGTTTCGATTCTCATTTTTGTTACTGGAGTCAGCATGAAGTCCGCCGTGCGTTTCCGTTCCGCGTTTACCCTGATCGAGTTGTTGGTCGTCATCGCCATCATTGCCATCCTGATTGGTCTGCTACTACCTGCCGTGCAGAAGGTCCGCGAGGCAGCGGCTCGCATCAAGTGTTCCAACAACATGAAACAACTCGGGTTGGCGCTTCATAACTATGAAGGGACGTACCAATCGCTCCCGCCCGCCAGTGTTCAACCTGCGAACGGCGGCCCGTATGCCGACCTCACTGAATACTTGAAAGTCGGCCAAACCGGCACACTCGGTTCGCACTACGCCAAGCATAGCTTCCTGTCCATTCTGTTGCCGTTCATCGAACAGGCCAACGTGTTGACGCAGGGCGCAGGCGGTATCAACTATCGTCTCGATTGGGACAACGTCGCCAACCAACCCGTATCGAGTACGCGAATCCCGACTTACGAATGCCCCTCGGCGTCGAACGACCACACCATTCCGGCCACGCTGGGAAGCCCGGCACTCGGTTTCGTCGCGCGGACGACGGATTACTTCGCTACGACCCGCGCCAACAACGTGCCGGATGCCTGGAAAGCGGTCGGTCTGCAGTTTCCAAGCGGCGCTACCGGCACGACGGCGGACTCGAACGCCGTTCTCGGTATTTTGGTCAACGCCAAGCGAACGCCGTTTTCCGCCGTGACCGACGGCCTGAGCAACACGTTCATGGTTGCGGAAGATGCCGCACGGCCGGACGGGTGGGCGTATGGTAAGAAGTACACGCCTCAGCCGACGTTCGTGAACGGTGCTTGGGCCGGTGCGGGATTTGACATCGTGTGTGCCGGTACAATCGCCCCGGCGGTTGCGGGAACCCAGCCCGCAAAGGCCACCGGCGCGAACGCCGCGCTCGCCAACACGGCCTGTTCAGTCAACTGCTGGAATCAGAGCGAAATCTATGCCTTCCACACCGGCGTTGCCAACGTGTGCATGGGCGATGGCTCCGTCCGAACCGTGAAGTCCACGTTGAGCATGGCCTCTCTGTTCAAGTTCGCGGTTCGCAACGATGGCAATGTTATCAGTGACGAATAAGTTCGGTGAGAGTTGGCAGGACGCATAAAGCCCACGGTTCATGAACCGTG
>JAYSXU010000880.1:0-7456 GCA_043716965.1 Fimbriiglobus sp. | reverse complement strand
CAAGGTCCGGTTAAAAGCCACGACCACGGACGGCGTGTTCCCGATCGAGATTGATGTCGATTGCCCGCAACCGGAGTGACAGGATGCGATCTCCCAATGTCCGACGACCACGGACCGGTTTCTCACTAGTCGAAGTGCTGGTTGTGTTGGGCATTCTCGCCCTGCTGATGAGCTTGATCCTCCCGGCGGTCCAACGGACCCGAGACGCCGCGTCGCGGGCGGACTGCCAGAACCGCTTGCGGCAAATCGGGATCGCCGTTCACAACTATCACGACACCTACGGCCGGTTGCCGCCCAAAAAGTACACGTCGCCTCTCGGCAGCGACCCGGATAGTGTCCTCAGTTGGTTGGCGCTAATCCTGCCACAAATGGACCAACTCGCGCTGTGGACCATTTCCGAGGCGGCGTGTCGGGCCAACAAGTTGCCGTACAAAAACCCGCCCCATGTGGGGTACGCGACCGTGATGAAGCCGTATGTCTGCCCCAGCGACGCGCGGCTGCTTTCAACCATGACCACGCCGAGAAGCGGGACCGCCGCGTTCGGGTCGTATGTCGGCGTGTCCGGCTCCTTCAACAAACCCGGCGCATTGGGCGGGGAGCCGGGGTGCCGCCTGATCGACATCACCGACGGCACGAGTACCACGCTATTGGCCGGGGAACGCCCCCCGCCCGCGTCCCTGCAAGTGGGCCGCTGGTATCAATCGACCTGGGTGCTGGAACACGCCGGCCTCCCCGAAGGGACCATGAAAGCCACCGGCGTAGCCAAATTCGTCTTCGACTACGAGTGCGCGAGCTTCCCTGCGAGTTACGGCCCCGGACGGTTGGACAACCCGTGCGACCGGATGCACTTCTGGAGCTTTCATACGGGAGGGTCCAACTTCGTACTGTGCGACGGGAGCGTGCGGTACCTGCCGTACACGATCTCCCATCAGACGCTCGGCGCCCTCGCCACCCGGTCGAACGGGGAAAGCGTCAGTCTCGACTGACTTCCCCGTTCATCACACCACCATCCATCGTTGCGCTGATCGGCACGATTTTCTTTTCGTGCCCACTTCCCCCGTCATCGGTGTTCGGGTAAACTTCAGCCACCTCACCAGTTATTGCACGTTTGTTGAGAGTCACCATGCTTCGGTTCATCGGTTGTTGCCTGCTGGTATTTTGTGGAAGTCACGTTTTGCGCGCCGACGACCCGGCCGTCATTCAGCGGTGGGCGAAAGCACTAACCAAGCCGGTGAAGAACCCGAACGCCATGCCGTTGACCGGGCTGGCACCCGCGAAGATGGTGCCGAATTTGTGCGTGTATTCGTACCGCGTCAGCACGTTGTCACCGGAGTGCCAAGCGTGTTGCGATCAAGCGATTGGGTATTACTATTCTTACGTCTGGATGGAAGCGGCCCGGTCGTTTGAGACGGCGCTGAAGCACGACCCCGAGTGTGCAATGGCGTGGTTGGGGCTTTACCGTGCGATGGAGAAATGGGGCAAGGGTGGCACGGCAACGCCGAACCCGTTTCTGGGTGTGGTGGGCGGTGTGTTTCAGCCGAAGACCCCGGATCGGTTCGCCAAATCGCCGCGTGATTTCGCACTCGAAATGGCGAAGCAACTGATTCCGAAGGCGAACCACCGCGAGCAATTGCTGATCCAAGCGAAGTTGCAAGAAAAGGGCATGTGGCCCAACACGGGAGCCGACGAACGCCGCAAGAAAGCCCAAGCAACCCTGGATGAATTGCTCACACTTTACGACGACGACGAAGAGGCGTGGTTCGCCCGTGCCCAACTCGGCGACGGGCAACATGGTGCCGCCCCGTTTTACAAAGCACTCCTGAAACTCAACCCGCTACATCCCGGTGCCAACCACGAGTTCGTTCACTTCTTTGAAAACATCCGTCGCCCCGCGCTGGGGTGGCCGTATGCGGAGAACTACATCCGGTCGTCCCCCGGCATTCCCCACGCGTTTCACATGCAAGCCCACCTCGGCACCCGCGTCGGCAAGTGGAAAGACACGACCGATTGGAGCTGGCACGCGGTCGAGTTGGAGCGCGAGTATCACAAGTATCAGGACGTGAAACCCGGCGACGACCACCAGTTTTTCCACCACATGGAAATCCTGACGAAGAGTCTCGTCCACGACGGTCGCTTCGCCGAAGCCCAGAAAATTAAGGCGGAAGCACTCGGCCACAATTACAACTACCGCCCCGAGTGGTTCCGCATGGCGCTCATGCAAAACGATTGGGATGCCGCGCAGCAGATCATCAGCTACTATCGCAAAAGCGACAAGTTCGCGGCCGCCTATCACAGTGCGTTGCTGGCGATCCAACAGAATGATATCGCCCGAGCTTTGGCCGAAACGGACGTGATGCGTCAAGCCGCCCAAACCAACAAGAGTAGTCGCCCGCAAGAAATGCGGTTATGGGAAGTGCAAGGCCGCCTCATGTGTCTGACCGGACAAGGCGAAGCCGGCGTGAAACTGTTGCGGCGAACCGTCGAGAAAACGAAGGACGATTTCAACCACCATTCGTGGGGCGGCGGCGCCTATCACATGGAAACCTGGGGAATCGCCGCACTCGAAGCCGGGCTTGCCACGGAAGCCGAAGAGGCGTTTCAGGAAGCCCTCGCCCACGACAGCGGTAGTGTGCGGGCCGCCCTCGGCATGTGGGCGTTGTGCCATCGTCTGGGGCGTGAGGAAGAAGCGGCCCGCTACCTGAAAGTCGCCCGCCGGTGTTGGGACAAAGCCGACCCCAACGACCTCGTGCGATTCCGCGATGAGTTTGCTAAGAAAGCAGATCACATTGCGGGTGCCGCCATTGCGGCCAACAAGGGCGAAGAATAATTGTTAGTTCCCGCCAAGCCCATTGATAATTATCAATGGGCTTTCACTCCAACATACAATATACATCATGCTGCACACCATACTTTGTTGCGTATTCCTGTTGGCTGCCGAACCTTGTACGTCCGGCGTACCAGTGGGGCAACGCCCGACGCCGTACAGTTTCCTCGTTGCCACCGGCCCACAGCGGGGCCAACAGACGTGTTACATTTGCGAACAAGCGGACAAACCGACCGTGGTGGTATTCGCCCGCCATTTGACCGACCCACTCGGGAAGTTGATGGCCAAACTCGATGCCGAAGTGCCGACGCACAAAGACATCGGCTTCAAAATTTGGCTAACGCACCTGACTGACAAGGGTGACCTCAACGAGTTGGCGAAATGGTCCCAGAAACAGGCCATCAAGAACGCCCCCGTCGGCGTGCTAGAAGACGCGGACGGCCCACCCGCTTACAAACTGAACCCGGACGCGGACATCACGGTGTTGTTCTTCGTGAAGCAGAAAGTCGTTGCGAATTTCGCCTACCGCACCGGCGAATTGACCGACGACAAGTTGGCCGAAGTTCTGAAAGGGTTGCCGCTGCTTTTTGAGAAGAAGTAAGCCACTGCGTGTCGGTCAGATGAAAACGTCATGAGAATCTGAAGAGTTGCCCATAGCCTTTGTGCGGCATCCGGACCACAATGCCGTGACTGTCTCTCCCGTTGTGCTGCATTCCTGCCGTTGAATCCTGCTTCTGACGGAGTTCCCGCAAATGTTTCGTACCGTTTTGCGAGGCAGTAGCCTCGCCGGGCTTTTTGCCATCGTCGTCGGCTTCACGTTAGCCGACACCCCCGAAAATGCCCCGGCCCCACGCCCGGTCGGCAATTCCTCACCGGAAGCGATCGCGTTGGATTTGAAGATTCTCGAAGACGTGAAAACGAAATCCGAGATCATGGCCAACCTCGGGTACCTGTCGGACGTGATCGGGCCGCGTGTGACCGGGTCGGCAAACGCGGAGCGGGCGAACAAGTGGACCGAAGCCAAGATGAAAGAGTACGGCCTGCAAAACGTTCGCTTGGAACCGTGGGAAATCCCCGTCGGGTGGGAACGCGGCACGGCCAAGATGACGATGCTCGAACCGAACCCCGGCAAGACGTTGCTCGTCGCGTCGGCGGCGTGGCGACCCGGCACGAAAGGGAAGATCACCGGCGAAGTGGTGTACCTCGAAGCGAAAACCAAGGCGGACCTTGCAAAGTACAAAGGCAAGCTGAAAAACGCCATCGTGATGCGCGCACCGCCGTCGAACGTCGCCCCCATCACCGATTTGAATTATGGCCCTGGGGGTGGCGGTGGTCCGAAGAAGGACTTCGCCAAGAAGGGTGACGCGAAAAAGGACGACGTGAAGAAGGATGACGCGAAAAGGGATGACGCGAAAAGGGATGATGTGACCAAGAAGGATGACGCGAAGAAAGACGACGCCCCTTCGGCCACGCAACTCCCCCGCGTTCCCATTGCTGAAATGATGGCGTTACGCCGCGAGATGGACGATTTCCTGCGCGCCGAAGGCGCTGCGGTCGTGCTGTCCGATTCCAACAAGCCGCACGGCTTGTTGGTGACGACGGGCGGTTGGCGGGAAGGCGACCGCGCCGCCGCCCAAGAACCGATCCCCGCGCTGTTCATGGCGCACGAACACTACGCCATGCTCCACAGGTTGGCGACCCGCAAGGACGCCACGCCGACGAAGATCGAACTCGAAATCACCAACACGTTCGTGCCCGGACCGATCACGGTCTTCAACACCGTCGGCGAAATCGTCGGCAGCGAAAAGCCGGATGAAGTCATCGTGGTCGGCGCGCACCTCGACTCGTGGGATCTCGGCACCGGCACCACGGATAACGGCACCGGCAGCAGCATCGTGCTGGAAGTCGCCCGCACCTTGGCGAAGATGGCCAAAGAGGGCGATAAGCCAAAACGGACAATCCGCTTCGTGTTGTTCACGGGTGAAGAGCAGGGGTTGTACGGGTCCAAGCGGTACGTGGAAAAACACAAATCCGAGATGGATAAGCACTCGGTCGCACTGGTTCACGACACCGGCACCGGGATCGTGAAAGGCTTCGGCTTGCAAGGCCGCGAGGCGGCCCGCAAAGTCATCGAACCCGAACTCGAGAGCTTGAAGAAAGTCCCCGGTTGGGTCGGTCTCGACCTCGGCAATCAGGGCGGGACCGATCACCTGTCGTTTGAAAGCGTTGGCGTCCCCGGCTTTGCTTGCCGCCAGGACATGGACGAATACCGCCTGACGCACCACACCCAATCCGACACCTTCGACAAGGCGAAGGAACCGAACTTGATTCAAGGTGCCAGCGTCATCGCGGTGACCGCATTGCGGATTGCCAACATGCCGAACCTGTTGCCACGGGAAAAGCCCGCCGGCGGCTTCGGCGGTCGGGGTCAAGGCAAGAAAGATGACGTGAAGAAAGATGATGTGAAGAAAGATGACGTGAAGAAAGATGATGTGAAGAAAGACGAAGAGAAAAAGGTCGAAGCAGTCAAAAAGAAAGATGACTGATCGTGTTGAGTCGGGGTGGACCCATTCCGTGGTTCATCCCGACTTACTTGTTGGTGGACTTGGCCCCAATTCCGAAGTGCAATTGTCCTTCGTCACGCACCAGCGACAAAATTCCCCACACGCCGACGATGCCACCCGGCACGCAACACAAGTGGTTCACATTAAGTATCGCTGCCACACATCCCAACACGCCGAGCCAGTAAAACCGCCCCCGCAAAATGCACAGCCCGCCGATGAACGTGATGACGCTCATGACCGTGGAGTAATGCGAGATCGGCGTGATCGCCGGTTGCCACGCTGCCGCCAGTTGTTCGTTCCGCGCTTCTTCCAGCACGTCCGCCGCACCGATTGCCAGGGCGGTCCCGATGACAGCCGCGTGGGGTGCTTGTTCCCAATCCTCATCGGTTGGTTTGCCGAGCGCCGCGATTCCCTGATTGATGCGAATCTCCCGGACCCGCCCGCGCGCGTATTCCAAGTCCGAACCCGGAACGTTGATAAACAGACCGGACAGGTAACCGTTCACCATCGTGCCCGCAAAACCGATCATCAGCAACACGCACGCGGGGACAATCAAGAATCGGGGGATGTCGATGTTGACGCGCGGCGTCTTGCGGAGTTGTGGCGTGCCGGGCGTGCCGTCCGCGTTTGCGGGCAAGTAGAAGGCCAATTTGCAGTGCGGACAATGGGCGGGTTTGCCCACCGCAGTGGGCGGCACCCCAAGCGGAACTTGACAGCCGGGGCAAACAATGCGGAAACTCGACATCAGGCGAAAACCCCACGGAATGAATTCCAGGACACATCCGGGATTGTAGGGTTGCAACCGATTTAGGACTGGTCCTTTTCAAACGGGATTCCCGCCCCCTTCAGAATCGCACGTAACGTCGCTACTTCCTGTTCCGCCCGTTCAGCCCGTTGGGCTTCAAGAGTCGCGCGTTGGGCTTCGTGTGCCGCCCGTTGGGCTTCAAGGGTCGCGCGTTGGGCTTCGTGAACTGCCTGTTGAGACAGTTCGAGGTACGTGAGAAAACGACCACCATCAGGACGGCGCACGACGAGTTCCTCGCCCGTCATATCAAAGGTGATTCCCATGCGCGGGCTGGTGAAGCCGTTGACCTTTCGGACGGTTACGAACTGGCCCGATTGGTCACGGGTGTACCCCGAGAAAGCACCGTGGTCGGGGTCGTAGATGTAATACTCTTCGACGCCATATTTTTCGTAGAAGAGCAGCTTTTTCGCCATTCCACGCGGGCGGTTGCCGGGGGACAACACATCGAACACGACTTGCGGGGCCACGCCGTTTTCAACCCATTGCATGTAACTTCCTCGATAGCCCTTGGGCCGCCCGAATACCACCATCGCGTCCGGCGCGGCGGATTTTGTTCTTGCCTTCGACCGGGTACCACAGCAAATCCCCGGCGATGAACACGTCCGGGTTGTCACGAAACAGATCATCCAACCCGCCTTGAAGCGTGACGATCCATTGGAATTGCAGCGTGTTGTCCGACATCGGTTTGCCATCGCAGTCAGGGTAGTCGATCGCAGTGGCTGGTATCGAACGAAGCGGAACGATCATCGCTGGCCCCTCAAACTCGGTCAACTTAGGGGCGAGCGTTCGATTTGCTGGTCGAAAATTGTTCCCAGTGCCAGCACTTTTAGTTTTTGTGCCCTGAAGGGGCACCGGATTGTTGCCACGGGTGGAGCGCATCGCGCAACCCGTGGACAATGACACCCCATTGTCAATCGCTCTGAAGGGGCGAAGGAATTCCTCTGCCCCTTCAGAGCAGTTGAGATGCGGGGTCTCGGTTCCACGGGTTACGCGAAGCGCTCCACCCGTGGCTACATTCCTTGGCCCCTACCGGGGCCACAAAACCAGAAACAATTCCCTACCAACTTTTGCAACGACCACTCACCAATCAAGTTTAACAGAATTTGGGCGATTTTGACAAAGTGACATCTCAGGAGTCGCTCGCATTTCGGTTTACCGATCGCTCGCGCACGTTTCTTTATCGCGGTAGCTGGTCCCGCTGTTGCGGCAATGGCGGCACCCCGTCGATGCGATCAGGGCAGCGGTCACTAAAACTAAGAGCAT
>JAYSXU010000879.1:0-2535 GCA_043716965.1 Fimbriiglobus sp. | reverse complement strand
ACGTACATTGGCAACGGCCCCAACTTCATGGTCAAAGCCATCGCCGAAGAAAACGCCTACCCCATGCCCACCTTCTTCGGCTACATGCTGTACTCCGGCATCGTGCTGCTACCAGTGTTCGCGGTAGTGACGGCGGTGTTTTTCAGGGGGTGAGCATGGGACTTCGAGATGTGGTAGTATCGTGCCGATGGATTGGCTCAACAACTGATAAACGGTTGAGTTCGCTGGGCATCACATGAACTGTCACTATCTGATCTCGATGACTGACGACGCCTTTGCGGTCATTCCCAACAAGGTCGTGCCACGGACTGTTCGGCTCAGTGATCCGACTTTTGAAGGCCCCAGGGCCACTGGGTGGATCTTCGGCGGTTACTGCAGAAAACTGCTTGACGACAACGAGAAATTGCAAGAATTGCTTCAGCGGTTTGTCGGTCGGCTCGACGATGCTGACTGTTGGAATTGCCTGACGCAAGGCCAGCAAGTGCTGTATTCATTGGGCGCTCTCGACGGGCAGGTGAAGAACGGTGGCATCACGCAATTCTTCTGGAATTGCCCGGACTTGATTTTCCCAACGAGCGAAGCTTTGGCCGTTCTGGGCGAGCCAGAGTTGGCGGCAGCTTACGAAAAGGCTCTTGTAAGTTTGATTGGCAGAAAAGATACTTGGCTTGATCTCCGAAGTCAGTCCCGCAATGATCCCGACAACTTTTGGCAGCCGTTTCAGGCGACGTATGATTTGCTCGACCTCACTTGGTTTGATGATGCGTATTACGAGAAATACGGTCCGTCCTTGGTGGCGACACTTGTGCAGTACGTGAGAGCGAATCGCGCCGAGTTCATTGAATCTTGAAGGGTCAGTTGCAACACAAACGCTCAGTCGTCCAAAAGGTTTGGTACGAACGCAGTTGTAGAGGAAACAGAATGAACCATGTCATCCGCGATAGTGATGTGCGGATCGATTCGGGCCGTGCGTCGGGTGGTCGCATGTTTGTTCGAGTTATCCACGTGCCAACGGGAATCAACCATCTGGTCGTGGGGTTGGGTAATCGTAGATACCGCGATGTCGTGACCGAGTTGCGATCCGCCATCGAGAACGAGTTGGTAGAACACGGATGGATGTACGAGACGTAGCAAATGGTCTCCGCCGAGGTCGTACAATTACCGCTCAAGATGTGGTAGTATCGTGCCTACGGATTGCAGTAAACAACTGTTCGGCATCAGGGCGTACACATGGCTGAATCAATCGACACCCCAACCCAATCATGGCCGCGTTTGATGGCTATCGCGCTCACGATGGGCGGTTTATTTTGGGGCATGATCCTACTTTTAACACTCGGCCCAGATGTTCTTTTCATGTTCCCGTTCGACGCCGGATATTTGGTTACTCTCGGCTACATTGTGCGGGCGGTGTCCGTCCCTGCTTTCGGTGTCCGCCTGTCGATCTGGATTGTATCGCTTGCGGTTCATGGGTATTCGTTAGTGTTCGTTGGCATCCCTGACTTACAACGGACCGGTCCGGACCCCTTCTTATTTTGGTGGTTGTTCGCTACTGTCTGTTCGGTAATCGCCATCGCCACCGAACGGAGAAATCGTCTCGCCTGACCGGCGCCTAATCACGACAACAATCCAGCTTCGCTTTGTTCCCCGAACCCTTCCCTCTCTCAAGGAGCTTGCCCATGTGTAAGGTGATGATGTTGGCTGCTTGTTCTTTGCTCATCGCATCGGTGGCGGTGGCGCAGGAGCCGAAGGCTCCGGTGGCGAACCCGAATTCGCAGTACCGGCTGGGGCCGGATTCGTTGCCGCAGGAGGGGGTGCCGAAGGGGGAGGTTCGCGGGCCGTTTACGTTGCCGTGCACTATGTACCCTGGTACGCAGCACACGTACTGGGTGTACGTGCCGGCACAGTACGACCCGGCGGTTCCGGCAGCGCTGATGGTCTACCAGGACGGGCAGGCGTTCAAGGACGAGAAGGGGGACATTCGGGCGCAGAACGTGATGGACAACCTGATCTACCGCCGCGAAATCCCGGTGATGATCGGCGTGTTCATCAACCCCGGTCGCAAGCCGGAGCAGCCCGAGCCGACGCCACAAAACTGGGGCGACCGCGACACGAATCGCCCCACGGAGTACAACTCGCTCGATGACAAGTACGCCCGCGTCGTCGTCGAAGAACTGCTGCCGGCGCTCGCCAAGGATTACAACATTTCCAAAGACCCGGAGATGCGTGGCATCGGCGGGTCGAGTTCGGGCGCAATTGCGGCATTCACGGTGGCATGGGAGCGACCCAACGAGTTCCGCAAGGTGCTGAGCAACGTCGGCAGTTTCGTCAACCTGCGGGGCGGCCACGTCTACCCTGAGAAGGTGTTAGCAACCGACAAGAAGCCAATCCGCGTCTACCTGTGCGACGGGCGCAACGACAACCGTGGCCAAGGCCGCAACGGCGCCGGCTACGACGAAAAACGCGACTGGTTCCACCAGAACGTGCGGCTGATGAAAGCCCTCACGCAAAAGGGCTACGACGTGAACTACTCGTGGGGCA
>JAYSXU010000878.1:0-2540 GCA_043716965.1 Fimbriiglobus sp. | reverse complement strand
ATTCAAAATTGACAGGCGTATTTTAGCGACAACTCAAACCGGGAGGAAACATGTCGAAATCGACTTTGGACTACAGACGACATGCTCGAAAATCCTGAGCTTCGTGAAAAATTTCTCTCGGAAACACGTAACACTCTTTGCCACCTCCGGGAACAACTGTTGCTCCACCGATTGACAACACTACGAAAGGCACGGCGGTTACCGAGATCACGCGATCTTCAGCATCAACACAATCTATCAAACTCAACACGCGACTTCCATCGGGATTTTCACCCTTTAATGACGAGGGTGCGCGTCACGAAAGTTGGTAGGAAATTTGTCTACTGAACTGGCATTCGTTGTCTCCAGGCTAAAAGCCTGGAAGCACTCAGCCCAGGGCAAGGAGGTTTTGCGACGCCGCCCTGGGTCCACCCCGAAAACAGACTCAGCCTGAAGGGCTGACAGCAATCGTTACTGACTCTCGGCTCGCAGTCTTACAGACTGCTAGGACTAGCGGTCCGGGAACCCAGGGTTACGCCGAAGCGGCTTACCCTGGGCTGAGTGCTTACAAGCTTTCAGCCTGAAATCCGGCAAATGTGTGCAACTTTCACCAACAAATGTAACGTCCACCCAACAACGAGGTACTTCTGTGTCAACACTCAACTACGAGTCCCTGAAATCCGCCATCTCTGGCAGTGCGGCAGCCTTTCGGCTGACGCTGCGGTTGGAGGCGGTTAGCCCGAAAGTCTTTCCGCCGACTTATGAAGGCGGGAAGTACGCAACCGAGGAGCGCATCATTGCTGGGCAGAAACTGCCGTGCGTGCTGCTGGATAGCGTGCCGAGTCAAGCGAACCGGATGGAGTTGGCGCTGCAAGAGGCAGTGCTGGGAGGCGAGATTGAAGTGCCGGTGGTGTCAACGGATTTCTCGGCGGTCGAGAATCCGGGGCTACCGAAGATCACGAGCTTTCAAGCGCCCCACCGCATCGTGGATGCGATTCTTCGGGATTCGCTGCTCGGCAAAGTGGCGTTCCGAAAATCACCGATCGGACTGGAACTCGATCAACTTTCTTCCGGGTACGCCACGCCCTTACTCAAGTACGCGCCGCACTGCCTCGTTTTCGGCATGTGGGACAGCACCGGACCCCGTGGCGGGTTGGGTGTCAAGTTCGCGCGGTCCGTGGTCAGCGAGATCATCGGCGTGAACGCGGTAGCCGGAAAAACAACGGCCAGTCGTATCGACCCACTGGAAATCAGAGCTACTGCGACGATTTATCAAAGACCAGATGGAAGTTGGACTCCTACCGAAAAGGAAGCCAAGCAGGAGAAAGGAAAAGCCAAGAAATACAAGGATGACGGCAGGCCATCCAGCGCAAACCACTCAAACATCCCACCAAGTTTTCCTTTTGCAGTTGATGAGAATAAACGGCCACTACGAGATAAAAACGGCGAATTAGTATTCAAGGGTGGCTTCACCATCGACTACGCCGAGCAGACGACGGTTCTTTCACTGCCTGCACTTCGCCGGCTTCGCTTCCCGATCAAGGCGGGCGACAAGTCTACCCCGGACGGCGACAACGCGGCGCGGGCTTATCTAGCAGCACTGGGTTTGCTCGGGGCAACACTGGCGGTCGATGCGGGGTATGACCTCCGCTCGCGGTGTATCTTGCGGGCGACGAATGCCGTCACCTGGCAGTTGCTCGGCAAACCCGGCGACGCGGACATTTCCTTGACTCTCGATAAAGCCGGGGCCATCAAACTGTATACCGACGCCCTTGCGGCGGTGAAAAAGGCCAAACTGCCGATCCACCTCGAAGAGGTCATCCTGACGCCGTCCGACGATCTCGTCACGTTGGTCAAGAAAAGCATGGAGTTGGCGGCGGTTGAAACGGGGGGTGAGTGATGTTCGCCCTCGGCATCGAACTGTTGATGGGGCGGGCGATCATCACCCGGTGGGACAATCGGGAGGAACCCGAGTGGCCCCCGCACCCGGACCGGGTCTTCATGGCGCTCGTCGCGGCCTGGGGCGAAACCGGCGAAGACCCCTTGCAACGGGCGGCGTTGGAATGGCTCGAATCGCTCGGCCCGCCGTCGCTCGCCGTACCGCTCGAAGTATCAGTTCGCACCCCGTTCACGAGTTACGTTCCGGTGAACGACGAAAGCAGCCCCTTGGGAAAGAAGGGATCGTTCGGCCCGATGGGGAGCCTTCCCCTTGGCCGTAACCGCCAGCCGCGTCAGTTCCCCGGAATTGTGCCGCTGTCCGAGTCAACGCAATTTTGCTTGATGTGGGATGTCGATTTGCCAACAAATCTGCGCGCGGGTTTGGCGCAGGTCTGCGAGTTCGTGACCTACCTGGGTCACTCGGCGACGCCGGTGCGGGTCGGGATCGACGACACGCCGCACGAGCCGACGCTGGTGCCGAGTGACACGGCGGCGACACACCAACTGCGCGTTTTCAACTCGGGTCGCACGGCTTACTTGAAGAATCGCTACGACCTCGGGTTGCGGCCCCAACCGGCGATGTGGCAGGGCTACGCCGCCCCGAAGCCGCAACGCGAAGTGCC
>JAYSXU010000877.1:0-2548 GCA_043716965.1 Fimbriiglobus sp. | reverse complement strand
GGCGAAGCGCTTCACGCCGACTTCTTGGATGCTGGCATCGCTCACGACGTTTAGTGGGGTGTAGCGCGGGTGGTGGCTGTCTTTGTAGGGGTCGTTGCGGGCGGCGTTGTAGCAGCAGATCATCGACCAGCGCGGGTGGTCGGACTTGTTCTGGTCGCTGCGGTGGAGCGTGTTGGCGTGGAAGAACAGCGCGTCGCCGGGGTCCATTTCGACGTACACCAGTTCCAGCCGCTTCATCAATTCCTCGACGTGTTCCCGGTCCGCCCCGGCTTGCTCGCCGGTCAGCACGTGGTTGATCCGCCCGGCGTGGTGCGACCCGCGTAGCACTTGCAGACAGCCGTTTTCCCTACGACTCGGATCGACGGCAATGAACACGCTCGTCAAGTACGGGAACAGCACGCCGTTCTGGTACCAGTAGCCGTAATCCTGATGCCACGCCCACGCGCCGCCGACCTTGGGGTCTTTCATAATCATCTTGGAGTGGTAGTGGTACACCTCACCGCCCAACAGCTTTTCACACGACCGCACCATTCGCTCGCACCGGGCAAACATACCGTAAATCGAATCGCCGGGGTGGTTCCACAGCGACAGCCGCACCGTGCCCCCTTCCCCGTCCGCCCGCCCGAAGGATCGCTTGTCCAGTTCGTGGTCCTCCTTCGCCGAGCGGTGCAGAAGTTCAATTTCCGTGCCATCGAAGAGGTTCTTGGCCAAGACGTACCCGTCGGCGTGGTAGTCACGGACTTGGTCATCGGTCAGGATCGCGGCTGGCATGTTGCGCTCCGAGAAGTCATCGGGTGGAAGAGGCTCCCTTTCGTGCGGCCTATCGACTAAGATATTCGCAGAACTCGACTCTCCCAACCGCGAACCCCACCAATCACCATGCCGCGAATCTGCTCTCTCCTCGCTTTCAGCCTCGTCGCCTTCAGTTGCGTGTTCATCGCACCCGCCCCGATCCCGGCGGCCAACTCGTCGGCAGTCGTCGTCGATAAGCCGATTGCGACCAAGGACGCTGCGGGGCGAATGCGCGTTCCGCCCGGCTTCAAGGTGACGCTGTTTGCAGGCGAACCGGACGTGGTACAGCCGATCGCATTCACCTTCGACGACCGGGGCCGGATGTGGGTGGTGGAATGCGTGATGTACCCCAAGTGGAGTCAGGACGGCAAAGGCGGTCGGGACCGCGTGGTGATCCTGGAGGACACGGACGGCGACGGGGTGCATGACAAGAAAACCGTTGTGTTGGATAACGGCGTGAACTTGTCTGGCATCGAACTCGGGTTCGGCGGGATGTATCTCTGCTCGTCGCCGAACTTGATTTTCATCCCGATTCAGGACGACAAACCGTCTGGCAAGCCGGAAATCCTGCTGGACGGCTGGAACATCAAGGACGCGAAGCACAACGTCTTCAACAGCCTGACGTGGGGGCCGGACGGGTTCTTGTACGGGTGCAACGGCATCCAGACGAAGTCGCACGTCGGCAAACCCGGCACGCCGGACAAGGACCGTGTGTGGTTCGATTGCGGCGTCTGGAAGTTCCACCCGACGCGGAAGGTCTTCGAAGTCGTCGCCACCGGAACGACGAACCCGTGGGGCCTTGACTTCGACGAACACGGCGAGATGTTCATCACCAACTGCGTGATCGACCACCTGTGGCACGTCGTCCCCGGCGGGCGGTACACCCGCATGTACGGCGAGGACTACAACCCGCACACTTACGGGTACATGGGCAGCGCGGTGGACTACAAGCACTGGGCGGGCGGGCCGTGGACCGAGAGCCGGTTCGACAAGGCCACCGGCACGGCGAAGAAGGAACACGGCGATGCGGGCGGCGGGCACGCCCACAGCGGGGCGGCGATTTACCTGGGCGAGAACTTCCCGAAGGAGTACCGCAACACGCTGTTCACTTGCAATATCCACGGCAACCGGCTCAACAACGACGGCCTCGAACGCACCCCGACCGGGATGAAGGGCGTCCGCCGACCGGACTTCCTGTTCGCCAACGACCCCTGGTTCCGCGGCATCTGCGTGAAGCAAGGGCCGGACGGCGGGTTGTACGTATCTGACTGGAGCGACACCGGCGAATGCCACAACTACGAAGTCGTAGACGCTAGCAACGGGCGGATTTACCGCACGATCTACGGCGATCAAAAAGGGTGGAAGGGCAACATCGCCACGATGACCGACGACGACTTGGTTAAGGCCATCATCAGCAAAAACGAATGGCTCTCCCGCAAGGCCCGACAGCAGTTGCAAGAGCGTGCCCACCGCGACCCAAAAGTTGCGACGAAGTTGGCGGACGACGTGCGAAAGCTGTGGAAAGCAGACGTGTCGCCACCAGAGTTGTTGCGGCTGGTCTGGGCGTTAGCCAGCATGGACCAATTGAAACCAAACGATCTCGATACGCTTTATTTGTCGAAAAATGAATCGTTGCGAGCGTGGGCATTCCGATTCGGCCTGACGCTATTCAAAGCAGACATCCCACAAATGAATGCAATGATCGATTTGACCCGAGGCGAACAATCGCCGTTTGTACGACTCCATTTGTACGGTG
>JAYSXU010000876.1:0-7542 GCA_043716965.1 Fimbriiglobus sp. | reverse complement strand
CCACCCCAGATTTTTCAACAAGGCATACGGACTGGTGGCCTGGATTTCATTCGTCGGATTCGTGCGATTCGTGGTAAAAGAATGGATCCGAACTCACGGGGGGCGTACCTATGGCACGTAAAGTCGTTCTCATTGCCGATCCGGGGATCGACACGGCGTTTGCCATCGCACTGGCGTTGCACGATCCCAACCTGGAAGTTGTCGGGTTACTGCCGTGCGCCGGGAACGTCTCGGCAGCCCGTGCGACGACCAACATCAACATTTTAATTGACCGACTCGACCCGCCGAAGTGGCCCCGGACGGCGGTGGCGTACCCCGTCGAATACCACCTCAACGGCACCGCGTTGCACGGGCCGGACGGCTTGGGCGGCACCAACTTTGCCACCGCCGATCGGCATTCGCAACTGGTCGCGGATAAGTTGCTGTGCGAGTTAGTGCGGGAAGCGCCGCGCGAAGTCAGCGTGATTTGCCTCGGCCCGGCGACTACGATTGCGCGGGCCTTCGACCGCGATCCGGAACTGCCGGGACTCATCGACCGATTGGTATTGGTGGGCGGCACCTGGAGAGAACCCGGTAACGCGGGACCGATGACCGAGTTCCACTTCGCGCTCGACCCCGAGTCCGCCCGGCGCGCGGTCATCTCCGGCCTTCACCCGATCGTCATCCCCCTGGACGTGACGCGGAAACTGGTGTTGTCGCCGTTGGAGTTACTCGACCTGCCGAACCCGGACTCGAAAACCTGCCAATTCCTCCGCCAAATCGTGCCGTATGCGATCCGCGCCTCGTCGCACTTATACGGCATCGAAGGCTTCCACTTGAAGGACGTGCTGGGCGTCGTCACCCTCGCACTCCCCGGTGCGGTTCGGTTGGAAGACCACTTCGTGGACGTGGAAACCAAAGGCGAACTCACCCGCGGCATGATGGTCGTCGATCACCGCCACACCCCCGCCGGCAAGCCCAACGCCCAACTCGGTGTCGATGCCGCCCTCGGCGAAATCCGCCAGTACATCAACCGCATCCTGAAGCAAGCCCCCTGATGGTGGTGGTCATTTTTCCGGGGCCACTGAAAAGCGATTCACCGCAGAGTCACAGAGTGCGCAGAGCAATCCAAACAAATTCAAATGGGCTTCTTTGCGTTTTCTGAGCCTCTGTGATGAACATTCATACCTTTGACCCGAAGAGATTTTGGGATCGCCGCAAAGATCACTTCCGTGCCAATCGCCGTTGTCAATTGTGGGTTAACGAGAAAACGGTTCACTAATAAGCATCCCGTGTGTTGGCGGATTTCAGTTTACTCAAATTGGCCGTCTTGGTTTTGTGCCCTGAAGGGGCACCGGAGTGTCGCCACGGGTGGAGGCTTTGCGCAACCCGTGGACAGCGACACCCTCTTGTCACTCGCCCTGAATGGGCGAAAGAATCCTCCGCCCCTTCAGGGCGGTTCAGTAGTGGAGTCACCGTAGCCACGGGTTGCGCGAAGCGCTCCACCCGTGGCTACATGCCTTGACCCCTAACGGGGTCACCAATCTAGGAACACTCACCAACTTTTGCGTTGCTCACGGACAGTTCTCTTTCCGGCGGCCTAGTCGGCATGGGGATTAGCACGGAAGTTATTCTTTCGGCGATCGTTAGCTGCACCCATTTTTCCCTCGCCCCTCCCGTCGCCCAAATTGTGTACTAAAGTTGTGGCGCGGGCGGAATGTGTTAACGCCGGGTAGCACGGGCGCGGGGATTCGTGGGGGGCATGGGATGAGTACGGCTGTTGTGTTTGAGAACGTCGAAAAGACTTACAAAACTGGCTACTTTGGGCGGAACGGCGTTGCGGCGGTGCGGGGGATTAGCCTCACGATTCCGACCGGGTGCGTGTTCGGGCTGCTGGGGCCGAACCGGGCCGGGAAGACGACGCTGGTGAAGCTGTTGCTCTCACTTTCCAGTCCGTCGGCGGGGACGATTGCCCGGCTTGGGGAGCCGATCTCGAAGCGGCACACGTTGGCGCGCGTCGGTTACATGCACGAAAACCACGCCTTTCCGCGCTACTTGTCGGCGGTCGAAGTGCTGCATTTTTACGGCGGGCTGTCGGGTGTTCCTACGGGTGAACTGCGTGACCGGGCGACGAAGTTGCTCGACCGGGTCGGGTTGTCCGATCGCGGCCTTGAGCCAATCAACCGATTCAGCAAGGGAATGGTTCAGCGTCTCGGATTAGCACAAGCTTTGATGAACGACCCGGATTTGCTGATTCTCGACGAACCAACCGAAGGCTTGGACCTGATGGGGCGGCAACTGTTGCGGGATGTCATCACCGAATTCCGCACGGCGAAAAAGACGGTATTGTTGGTCTCGCACGTGCTTTCGGAAGTCGAAGAATTGTGCGATGAACTCGCGGTCATCGTGGCGGGGAGTTTGGCGTATCGTGGGAATCTGAACGAACTGATCGGACCACCCGGCCCGACTCGGCGGTCGTTGGAACAGGCTCTCCTTGGGTTGTATCAGAGTGGGCTGTATCAGAAAGGGGCGACGGCATGAACCTGCCTGACGCGATCCGCACAACCCGGTGGATGATCCGCGACACGATTCGTCAGTCGATTGCGACGAAATTGTTCTGGGTAATGCTCGGCGCGACGGTGATTAGTACGCTGTTTTGCCTCAGTGTCAGTGTTCACAACGACACGCCGCCACGGGTCTACGAATGGGACCATCCCGGCGTGTTGCCGAAGTATGAAGCCGACAAGCTTGGCATGAAGAAGCTGGAAAACGACGGCGTGCGGGTCATTAGCGGCGAGATGACCCTCGGCTTCGGGATGATGACAGTACCAGTAGGCCGAAACCGCGAAGACTCCGTGCGACAACTCGAACTCATACTCGTTGGGTTGGTCGCGGACACCGCCGGGGTGCTGCTCGCGCTCCTCTGGACGGCGGGGTTTTTGCCGACGTTCTTGGAACCGCAATCGGCCACCGTGTTGCTCGCCAAGCCGACGCCACGGTGGGCCATCTTGCTGGGCAAGTACCTGGGCGTCGTGCTGTTCGTCGCGCTGAACGCGGTCCTGTTCATCGGCGGAACGTGGTTGGCACTCGGGATCAAAACCGGCGTGTGGTTCGGCGCGTATTGGCTGGCCGTGCCACTACTCATCGTCAACTTCGGCATCTTCTACGCCGTCTCAGCGTTCTTCGCGGTCTGGACCCGCAGCACCGTGGCGAGCGCGTTCGGCACCATCCTGTTCTGGTTCCTGTGCTGGATGATGAACTACACCCACCACCGCCTGACGGCGTTTCCTATTGAGGGCATGACGGCCACGTCGCACCTGTTCTTGGACATGGGCTATTGGCTACTCCCCAAGCCACTCGACCTGGGCGGCATATTCTTCGACGCGATGTATTCCGACGGCTTCGGCGTGAAGTCCGAAGAACTTCGTCTAGTCCAAGAAGCCGGCCGCTTCCGCCCAGAACTCTCCCTGCTAGCCTCCGCCACGTTCGCGGCTAGCACCTTGGCACTGACGGCGTATGAGTTCGAGATGACGGATTATTAACGCTACTCCCGGCGAACCGGCTGCGTAAGCTGCCGGGTGGTCTGCCACAAACTGGAGGTTGGTGCTAACCCAGGCGACTTACGTCGCAGGTTCGCCGGGAATGCCTGAAGTGGGTGGTCGGTTTTACCCAGGCGACTTACGTCGCCGGTTCGCCGGGATTCCGAAGCCGCCTTAAGCGAATTCCCACCAACCCGGCGATGGTCGCTAACAAGATCACACTGGTTGGTTCCGGAACTGGCGCCACGCCGACCGTAAACCCGCTCCACGTTTCGGCGACCGGGTTCGTCCAACTAATCATCGAAAGCGTGCCGGTGAATTGAATCAACCCGTTGCCTTCGCTGCCACGCAGGACATTTCCGGAGGGGTGCGTGAGCGTCGTCGCATCCCCGTTGAAGAATCCTACGCCCGCTTTCAACAGCGTGAACGGTTGATTAAAGTTGTAATCGCGGCTCCCACCGCCGGCAGTGTTGCCCAAGCTCGCAATTGCCAACACCGGGTTGGCGACCGGCTGAGAGAATACGATCGTGTACGTGGTGGCCGTGCCGCCGATTGACGTAATAATGCCCACACCCGGCGGCGGGCTGATCGTCAGGTTGCCGCTGGAGTAACTGTACGTGGCAGGTTGCACCCAATAGTTGGTGCCACCCGCATCCGTTTGGCTGGCCGTGTGAACATCCCCCGTGTAGGTCACCGTGACCGCAGGACCGGGGCCGTAGTTCAACGTTCCGCTCGCCGAACCCGCCGTTCCCGTGGTGATGGTCGTCAACGACATCCAATTCAAATCCGCAGCATCCGACCGCGACGTGAAACCCAATACAGTACAAAACGCAATCCACATTCCGATCCGACGCATGGCACGGCCCGATGGTGGTAGTCATGGTGGTACGACTTGGGCGGCATTGATATTAAGCGGTTCCGCGTGCCGATCGTCAACCGGGATCGTCGCAAATCTTCGGTGAATCCGGACAACTGTCAACACGGTGTCACGATTGACTGGGTCGGCGTCGGCCGACACGTTGACCCCGGATAATTCATTTCACCACAACGCCAAGACCGGCTATCATGGCGAGCAGAACCCACCGACACAAATGACGCCCACCCCGTGAACTAGGATCGGCGATGCTACCTACACTCTTCTCCCGCCGTCGAATGTTGCAATCATCGGCCCTCGGCTTTGGTTGGTTGGCGATGGCGGACATGCTCGCAGCGGCGGAACCACTAAAAACACCCCACCACAAGCCACGCGCGAAGCGGGTGATCTTCCTGTTCATGAAGGGCGGCCCCTCGCACCTCGACACGTTCGACCCGAAGCCGCTCCTCGACCGGGACCACGGCAAGCCGTACCCCGGCTCCAAGCCGCGCGTGCAGTTCGCCCAAACCGGCTTGTTGTTAAAGTCGCCGTGGAAGTTCCAAAAGTACGGCCAATCCGGGATGCCGGTCAGCGATTTATTTCCGAACGTAGCGAAGTGCGTCGATGACATTTGCTTCATCAATTCGATGCACGGCACCAACCCCGCGCACGGCGGCGCCGCGTTGAAACTGCACACCGGCAGCGACAACTTTGTCCGCCCCAGCATGGGCGCGTGGGTGGCCTACGGCCTGGGGACGGAGAATAAAAACTTGCCCGCGTTCATGACGATTTGCCCCACGTTGGCGCACGGCGGCGTGAACAACTGGGCGGCGGCGTTTCTACCCGCCGACTGTCAGGGCGTCCCCATCGGCAACGCCAGTGTTCCCGTTGAAAAGGCGAAAGTGAAGTACATTCAAAACGCTCGAACTTCTGTTGATCTGCAACGCAAGCAACTCGATTTGTTGGAAGAAGTGAACCGCGAACATCTCGCCCGGTCTGGTCCGGATGCGGCACTGGAAGGGCGGCTGAACTCATTTGAACTGGCGTTCCGAATGCAGTCCGCACTCCCGGCGGTCGAAGACTTGTCGAAGGAAAGCGCCGCGACGAAAACGCTGTACGGCCTCGACGACCCTACGACCGCGCCGTTCGGCCAACAATGCCTACTTGCCCGCCGATTCGCGGAAGCCGGGGTGCGGTTCGTGCAAGTCACGCACTCCGATTCGATGGTGCAATGGGACCAACACAGCGGGCTGAAAAAGGGCCACGAAAAGAACGCCAAGGAAGTCGATCGGCCCATCGCGGGCCTGCTGACGGACTTGAAACAGCGGGGCTTGCTGAACGACACGCTCGTGATTTGGGGCGGCGAATTTGGCCGCACGCCCGCCGCCGAAGGGACCGGCGACGGACGCGACCACAACCCCGAAGGTTTCACGATTTGGATGGCGGGCGGCGGTGTGAAGGGCGGCTTCCGCTACGGGTCCACCGACGATTACGGGTGGTTCGCCGCCGAGGACAAAGTCCACGTCCACGACTTCCACGCCACCCTGATGCACATCCTGGGGCTAAACCACGAGAAGCTCACCTTCCGCCACGCCGGCCGCGACTTCCGCCTAACCGACGTCAGCGGCAACGTCGTGACCGACATCTTGGCGTGAACAAGCTACTTCATTTCCTTGATGAAGATGTTGCGAAGTTCGAGTCCTTGCACCCCTTCAATGATGATTGGCTTTGGTAAATGTTGCTTGTGATTACCGCGATACCGGACCCATGTGCCTGGCTTGCCGGTCAGGTCTTTTTTGGTGTCACCGTGAACCAGGGTGATGCTATCAGTGCCGGTGGGTAACTTGTAATCCAGGATGAAGTAGCTCGTGATATACTTCTTCAACGACACCAATTCTTGATTCTCAACACACTTCAAGATTTCACCTGCCGACCAAGCCTGATCCTTCGTTGACCACCCGTCCAGATTGATGCCGTTGAACAGGCTAACAAACCCTTCGTCAACATTGGCAATCTCT
This sequence comes from Fimbriiglobus sp., assembly GCA_043716965.1. Taxonomy (GTDB): domain Bacteria; phylum Planctomycetota; class Planctomycetia; order Gemmatales; family Gemmataceae; genus Fimbriiglobus. The sequence continues at coordinate 1,153 of JAYSXU010000876.1, read as the reverse complement.
TCCGGCTTCGGATTGGTACTCGGCAATTCTTGAATCTTGATGTTCCGGAAGTGACACTCCGCCCCTTCGGATTCTAACGCGAGGTAACCTTTGCGGGGATTGCATTGCGAGACGCCGGAGACTTCCTTGCCGTTCACGCTAAGTTTGATGGAACCGTTGTTGGCCACCACTTTGTAGTGGTTCCACTCCCCGCCGCCTTTGCACACCCGTTCGCTCGGCAAGCAGCGTTCGTAGCCCTTCGGGTGCGGGCGGTCCGGCTTGCACTTCGCGCCCCAAATGCTGAACAAGTCGCCGTGGCTGGTCGCCCAATCCGTTTCGTAATTGACCAGAACTTGTACCTCGATCCCGCGAGTGTAACCCGTCCCAACCGCAGGCAGTGGATCACCCCAGACGAACAGCCCGGAGTTGCCGACTTCCGTCTTGTTGACGTGCATCCATTCCATTTCCAATATGAAGTTCTCATACTGTTTCGCCGTGCGCAGAAACCCCGTCGGGCGGCCATTGGTGACAATCTCATTGTCTTCAGCACGGAATGTACTGTGGGCGCAGTTCACATTTACCCACCCTGTCAAATCTTTGCCGTTGAACAGCGGCACGAAATCAGTTGGTACTTTGTCGTCCTTCGCGGATAGGCAAAGTGTACAGAAAGCAAGAAGCGGGATTGCGAGGACACCGATCTTCATCGTGACTCTCCTGTAGGAACGCGGGGCACAGTTGCCTACTATAGCCGATAACAGGAACCGAGACGACCAATAAATTTTGAGTGCCCCATGCGACCCGCCGAACACTTTCACTACTGCCCCCGATGCGGTGTCATCCGTGCCGATATGTCTCCAATCACTCCGTTACACTGCTTGAATTGCAAGTTTACTTACTACTTCAACCCCACCGTGTCGGCGGCTGCATTCGTATTCGACGACCGCAATCAAGTGCTGTTTATTCGGCGTGCCAAAGACCCTGCTGCGGGAATGCTTGGCGTGCCCGGCGGGTTTATTGACATTGGTGAAACTGCCGAAGACGGGTTGCGACGGGAAGTCCGCGAAGAAGTCGGCTTGGAGATTGAAGGCGTACAATATCTTGGGTCTTGTATAAACGAATACTTCTACCGAGAAGTGACATACCCCGTCGTAGACTTAATCTTTTCCGCGAGTGC
>JAYSXU010000875.1:0-7543 GCA_043716965.1 Fimbriiglobus sp. | reverse complement strand
CCCCGTTCGTGCCACCCACTCCCTTGACGTGAACGCGGTACGCACCGGCTGTGGCAGCCGTGAACGACAGTTTGGCGTTGATGCCGTCGGGGGCCGAGTTGTCGTCCGTGAACAACAACGTGTTAGCCGGAGAGTAAACTTCCAGTAACGGATTAAGCAGGTTGACAAACTCGCCGGGTTGATCGCCCGGCGTGGCCGTTTTCAAACTGACGATGTCGCCAGTACCGATGTTGAGTGTGTACCAATCATCGTTGCCGTTGATGGCACCCACGACTGGGAGATTCCGAATCAACGCCTGCGACGTGGCAAAGGTATCGTTCGGCTCCGCTGCGATCGTCGCCCGTTGGAACGTGAACAGGTTGTACTCAACAGCGTCCGTTCCGGAAACTTGTGCATAATAGGTACCCGTTTTCGTGGCCGTGTAGCTGGCAATGAGGGCATCGAGATTGCTCGCGCCAGTCGTGCTGGTGGCCAACACAGTTCCGTTCACATCGACCAAGTCCAACTTTGCCGTGCCTGTTGTCAACGCCTTCAGACCAACGGAGATCGTGTCCCCGGAATTGATGGTGAACGAGTAAACGTCCGGGGTCGTGAGATCGAACCGGCCGCGGACACTAGCTTGGGTGATGCCGCCACTAACCGGGATGAAGACCGGGTTCATGTTCTGGGCTGCGGCCGGCGAGTCGTCCGGGATGCCGCCGTAGGCTTCCGCTTCCGGCGTGGTATTCAACAGCACTTCGAGGCCGTACCCGCCGGTGGTTGATGTGACACCACTAACCGTGAAGGTGTACACCCCCGCCGTCACAATCGCGGTCGATGGCAACACGACAGTCCGGCCAGCGCCAGTCGCCACGGCACTGACGTTGATCCCACCGGGTCCGGTCAGTTGCAGCTTCGACTGAAGCCCGGCTACTGGCGAAACGATCCCTGTGAGGCGTTGCCCGGCTTCGAGGTTAATGGTGTAGCTGTCGGTGTCCAGAGCCGTGTTCACGACCGCAGAAGTTGTTCCATGATAGGCCAACGAACCGACCGGGCTGATCGCCGCGAGTGCCGGGAACTGCGACGTGACCAGATCAATCACGAACGTGCCGGAGTAGGGACCGCTAAGGTTGCCGGACGTGTCCCCGACTGCTTGGGCGGCAATGGTGACCGTGAGCGGGCCTTCGGGGGCCAGTCCGGTCAGATCGTACCGGATGGTGTTCGGGTTCAGCAGGTTCGCCGCCGTCACGAACCCCGTCGAAAGTGTCAGGTCGTTCGTGCCGATCGTGGCCACGTCAACGTTCTTCGTGAACGAGACGTCCAGCGTCGTTGTGGGTCCGGTGATGACCCCGTTGTTGGCGGGGTTAGTCGAGGTAACAAACATGACGATCCCGTTCGTGATCGTGAAGTTCGTATCACTCACGTCGAAGAAAACGTTGTTCGTCGGCTGGATTTTGATCCGGGCGGTTGTAGTCGGCAAGTTCGGAATGGTGACGAGTTCAGCGCCGTCGTTCAGGGTGTTTGCAATCACAACTGTTGGGTACGTCAAGCCGCCATCAGTTGAGAGTAGAATGTCTACACTCGTCGCGTTGATTTTACCGCCGTTGGTTGCCGCGACGTTCCATGTGATATTTTGCTGGGTCGTGCCTTTAAAGGTCACGGCGGTGTTCGGTGCAGTGACGGCAAAGGCACTGCCCGTATCCACAACAGTCAGCTTGGTATCGTCCCGGTTGTAAGCACCGACCGCCCGGTTATCCCGGACCGTCAGGCGGAAGTTCAACGTTCGATTCGTAGTCGGCAGAATTTCGGCTTGATCGGAACCATTGCTCAGGACCGTTGCGAGTTTGGGGAATGTTCGAGTGGGGTCCGTTGTGCCTATGTAGGACCGGAACAGCGGGCTGCTCCCGTTGTCCGGAGAACCCAATGCTTGAGCAGGCCCTAGGTCGTACTCTTCCCAGTTGTAGGTCAAGACATCAGCGGTGTCCGCATCAGTCGCGGCGCCGGTAAGTGCGAACGGGGTACGGGCTGGGATCGTGTAGTCGAGACCCGCGTTCGCCGTCGGGATGTTGTTACCCGTCGTGGTCTTGGTATTGCCCGCTCCCGGACCGCCGAACGTGTAGTTCGTGATTTCATCCAGGCTGATGGCATGGAAATAGGCGTCACTGTGGGGTTGAAGATCGTCCGCATCGCAAATCCCGGCATACGCCATGATCGTGGAACCGCTACCTGGCTCGTAAGCTGTTGGGCCGTAACGTGAAGGGCCAGCGTTACCGTTGATACCGTTGAACGGGTGGTCGCCACCAAACTGGTGGCCCATCTCGTGGGCGACGAAGTCAATGTAAAAATCATCCCCAATTGGCATGGGTAGTCCGGTGACCCCTTCCGCTTTCATTCCAGTTTTCCCGACATTCCCAATCGCACCCGCCTGACCACCGCCGCCTGTTGTGAAGACGTGACCAATGTCGTAATTCGCGGACCCAATCACGGCATCCACGTTGGCTTGGTTTTGTGTCAACAAGAGAGGCGTGTTGTTGTCCGTGTACGGGTCCGTTGCTGGGTCGGTGTACACGATCAAGGTGTTGTTCGCAATCAGCACCATGCGGATGGACAGTTCCGTCTCGTACACACCATCGACGCGGTTCAGTGCCGTCACAATCGCCGCTTGAGCAAGTGGCACCGTGCCGCCGTGGAATTGTGAATACTCGCCGTCAGCCGCGATCGCCGCCCGGTAGGTTCTTAATATCGCACCATTGGAGCTACGGCCCGTAGAAGAGCCACCGCCCGACGCGGCTGGTGGCCGCGAACTGTTGGCAAGTCCGTTTTGTGTCCCTTCGGGCACGCCTTCAGGGACATTACCGTGACTGTTGACTAAATCCTTCGGGAAGTACGCGGCGTAAACGCTGTTATCGAGGTGGTAGTACGGATCGACGTACCACCGCCCTTGCGGCCCGAGGACTTGGACGTGGAAGCCTTGCGGGGTGATGTCGGCGCTGAACGTCGCCGCCGGGTCGTCGATCCCTTGGCCGCGCCACGTCTTGATGTCCGGGAACTGGGCCGCTAGACCCGGCTCCATGATCGACACTTCCCAAACCTTAAACCGATCCAGTTGGCCGTCCGGGCGTGGGATCGCCACCGTGACTTGCGGCGTCGTGGCGAATTCTTGCGGCGCGGTCGCCAGATGGGATTTAAGCGTATTCAGGTCAATCGTGAACGGGACGAAGTGGTTGATCTTGAAATCCGGTGCTGCACCGATCGGGCTGGCTGGCAACGCCGTCAGCAAGTTGTAAGACCCGGCAGCGGAGGCGTTGTAGTCCGCGAGTTCTTGCTGTGTGTACGGCCCCATCGCGGACAGCGACGGGGTGATCCGCGATTCCAGCGCCTCCATGCCGAGCGAGATACGGGGTAAGTTGATTTTGTCTTTCACGAACGAATTGAGAAGGGACTGCCACCGGCGACGCAGGCGAGGGTTCATGGTTGCTCCGAAAGATGTCTATTTCGAGTCGTGTTGGATTGCGAGAGAGTGCAGCTAATGACGTAATTTAACTGTTTTAGTTTTATCACGTCCGGCGATTTAGGTAAAGAAAATTGGATGTGCCGTTCAGGCAATCCAGAGGAGAAGGCCCTAAAGGCGGAATGAATTGTGTAGTCGGATGAGAGTTGGTGTGGTCAAGGCGCTGAAAAATGCAACGGTAGCGGTTGTGAGATACGGAGTGCCACCAAGAGAACCCCGTGGGAAAGTTGATATCAAGTTGGCCGGCGGAGGATCAACGATTCCGCGTGCCCCTATACCGATGTGCCATTGTTCACGGCAGCCGGTTCGGACTCGGCGACTTTGGCCGCACGTACAAGTGGGCGACATTCCACAAGTGTGACGATCTCGCCTTCTTGAACGATCTTCCGATCCTGGTTGAGAATTTCGCGGTGCCAAACGACTTCACCGCGTTTGCCGATGCCACGCAAGGTTTTTTCAACAAGCTTGGTTCGGACGCGAATCGTGTCGCCGATAAACACGGGCAACACGAACTTCCAATACCGTACACCAAACAGAGCAATGGTGCGGACCGGCGGGACTTGCACGCCGAGACCGCTGGCCATCGAAAACACCCCGAAGCCGTGCGCGATCCGGCGCCGGAAGGGGGTTCCTTTGGCAAACTCTTCGTCAATGTGCATCGGGTTGTAATCGCCACTGAACCCAGCGTAAGTGACGATGTCCGCTTCGGTCACGGTGCGGCCGGGTGATTCCCATTCTTGCCCTTGTTCCAAGTCGTCGAAGTAGAGATGAAAAAAACTAAATGACATAGTGCCCTCAAAAAAATGACGGACATCATTGAGCAAGTGTAATGAAAGTCCCAAGAGACGTTATAAGAACCGCTACCGAATCATCAAGGTTGCGGTATCGGCCAGACCCGCAAGGCTTCTTGATTCGCCAACTCGCCTGCACCCGATTGGGGCGTCCGGCTACACTGTATTACTGGTGGCCGCGTTGCATTTACCACGGATGGCTCATGTCTGCTACAAATCAACCCTTGGCGACCCCGACGGTCTGGACGGTCCGGGCGCTGGTGAACTGGACGACGACGTTTTTGGCGAACAAGGGCATCGAATTCCCGCAGAAAGAAGCCCGGATTTTGCTCGGCCACGTAATGGATTGCAAGCCGATTGACGTGATCGCCCGCTACGACGACGAGCCGACGGACCATGAACGAACACAGTTCAAAGACCTGATTAAACGCCGCGTTGATGGGTGGCCGGTGGCGTACCTGACGGGGCAGCGCGAGTTCTATTTGCTGTCGTTTGATGTCACCCCGGCGGTACTGATTCCCCGACCGGATACCGAACAGTTGGTGATGCAAGCACTGGATGTTCTGAAAGGACAACCCGCGCCGCGAATCCTGGACCTCGGCACCGGGTCGGGGTGCATCGCGGTGAGTTTGGCGCACCAGTGCAAAACCGCAACCGTCACAGCGGTGGATGTGTCACCGGACGCGCTGGAGGTGGCGAAGCGTAACGCCGTGAAGCACGGCGTTACGGCGCGGGTGAACTTCATCGTCGGTGATCTCTTCAACCCGTTAGCAGCCGATAGCACCTTCGACTTGATCGTCAGCAACCCGCCTTACGTCACCCCCACGGAAATCACCGAACTCGCCCCCGATGTGCGGGACCATGAACCCCGGATCGCCCTCGACGGCGGCCCGGACGGTTTGGCGTTTTACCGGCGGATCACGATGGACGCGGCGAAGTATCTGTCACCGGGCGGACGGGTGATGGTCGAAATCGGCTGGACGCAAGAACCGGCAGTCCGGGCTTTGTTTGAAGCCCGGTCCGAGTTCACGGATGTCAAGTCGATGAAGGATCTCGGTAACCGTTGGCGGGTGGTGACGGCCAAGAAAGCGTGACTGGGGTTCATTACCGTGATGGTGTAAGCTTGGCCACGTGATCGGGTATCTTCTGGTATCGAAACCACGAGTAGAACCGGCACATGCTCACGATTCGTAAAGCCACTGATCGCGGGGTCACGAACTTCGGGTGGCTGGACAGCAAGCACACGTTTTCGTTCGGGGACTACCACGACCCGAAGCACACCCACTTCCGCACGCTGCGGGTGATTAACGACGACATCATTGCGGGCGGCGGGCAGTTCGGGTCTCACCCGCACCGGGACATGGAGATTTTTACTTACGTGCTGAGTGGGTCGCTGGAACACCAGGACAGCATGGGCAACGGGTCCGTGATCCGGGCCGGCGAATGGCAATTCATGTCCGCCGGGACGGGCGTGATGCACAGCGAAGCGAACCCCTCCCCCACGGAGCCGGTTCACCTGCTGCAAATGTGGGTCTTCCCGGAACAACGGAATCTGAAGCCGAGCTACGCGCAGAAGTTGTTCACCGATGCGGACAAACATGGGCGGTGGCAAACGGCCCTGTCCCGCGACGGCCGAGACGGGTCGATGGTGATTCACCAAGACGCCACCATCTCCGTGACCAAGCTCGGGGCCGGTGACAAACTCGCCTACGACTTTGCGGCCAAACGGGGCGGATGGCTTCACGTGGCAACCGGCGCCGTGACCGCGAACGGGCACACGCTGAAAGCCGGTGACGCGCTCGCAATCGAAGACGTAGCGAAGACTGAATTGACGGGAGTCGAACTCGGTGAAGTGCTGCTGTTCGACTTGGCTTAATGACTCTGACCAGACTATTTAGACAGGATGAACAGGATTTAACAGGATTGAAGATCGGATTTGAATCCTGTTAAATCCTGTTCATCCTGTCTAAACTTCTTCTTGTAACCCATCACATCATCTTCCATAACTCAGCCCAGCCGATGTAGGTGCCTAGCGCCAGGATGCTGGTCACGAGCGCAACCGCCAGCAGGATTCGGAACCTCCCGACGCGGCGATCGGTTCGGTCGCCGAGGGTGGGGTCTTCGATCACCCGTTGCAGAAACTCAATTCGGCTACTCATCGGCCCGTGTTGCCAGGCGCGGACCCACGACCACACTCGCGGGAGCAGCTTCCCACGTTGGCCGCTGCTAGGCGAATCGAGACCGTGCAGGTCGGCGACGCGGTCGAGTGCGCGGATCAGGGAGTTGATTCCTGTCCGGCACAGCGCTTGGCCGTTGGGAACGATCACGGTGTCTTCGTCGTGGGCGTAGCAATTCGGGTTCGCACAGGAACCGGCGCGGCACCCGTAAATGTCCGCCTGCCGTTCACACCGACGGGACAACAACCCGAAAACCACGAACAGGTATGTGCCCATTCCAACAAGGGGTAGCACGGACAGCCACTGTTGCCACGCGCTGGGGATCACCCACCCGGAATTGGCGCGACCTTGTTCCAGGAGTGCGAAAACGGCAGTGCCCAGGCTCGCACTCAGCACGATGAACGCCGCGTAGTACGGAATGTGTCGATGCCGAACGTGACCGGCTTCGTGGCCGAACACGGCATCGAGTTCATCGTATGGCATCGTCTCCAACAGCCGATCCGTGAAGATCACGTACCGCGCCCACGGCACCACACCGATGACCATTGCGTTCGCCATCGCGCCTTGCGTGTGCCATACGAGAATGTCCGTGAACCGAATCCGCGACCGCGCCGCTGTGGCTTCGAGACGCTGGCGGATATATCCGTCGGGAAGGGGCTTCAGTCCCAACAGCGGCGGAACCGCGAGCGGTAACAGCATGAACAACACGATTCCAAACCCCACCGACCCGAATTGCATCCACGCCGAGTTCGACCACTCGGGGGCGACCCGTGCGAGACTTTGTTGCACGACGCACATGCCCACTGGCAACGCGATCATCAACAAAAATTGCCGCAGGTGAAAGCCGAAGAACGCGAACACGGACCAAAACACTGGCGACTTTCGCCCTTCCCGGACCGCGTAGGACGATTGATGCAACGCCCGTTCGGCACCGTGGTAGATGATCCAGTTCAAAAAAATTGTCAGGAAGTAAGGCAACGGCACGAGCAACTCCGCGCCGGGGTACAAGACGACCTGCCCGGACGGTCGCGCGGTCGTGAACGTCTCCCAAACGGTCGCGCCCCAACCCCAGCCCAACACACAGA
>JAYSXU010000874.1:0-7552 GCA_043716965.1 Fimbriiglobus sp. | reverse complement strand
TCCGCGACTTGCTCGTTCTCTTGTCGCGCGTGGAATTCGGCTTGACGTTGCGAGGCCCGCTCGCGGATTTTCTCGCGCGCTTCGCGTTGATGGGCTTGCTCTTGTTGCGGGTTGCGTTTGGCCATATCGACCTCCGGCGGCACGAGTGGGAAAGTGAAAAGCGAAAAGCGTATCGCGGGGGAGTCGGCACAGACACAGCCGTCCCAACGGGATCCGGCACGCACCGACGCGAAGCCGGTGGGTGCCAGTCACCAAACGAGTGGGCCGAAAACGCCCCCAGCTCAGTCGAACCAACGGGTTGAGTCGAAAGACTCGATCACCATTTACCAATCGAGCATCTCGCAATACGCTGAGCTTAAGATATGCAAGTTCCTGTCACTGTGGGGCGGGGGCCTCCCCCGCGCGGCGGGGAACCAGACGCTGCAGCAGACCGGGGCGTCACATCGGTTTCTGAGAGTTCGTGGCCCACACAGGTGGCCCCGGCTGCCGAACTAAGTCGTTCGGCGGCGAACCTGTTGTCAGCGGCTAATGTCCTAATGAGATGTTTTTTCGGTTGAGGACGCGTCATGAAACTTATCAATTTGTCGGCCGAACCAGTCGGGAAACTGCACTCGTGGCTACCCCGGGAGCTACAAGCCGAGACGGTCGTCTTTCTGCCGGACGCCTGCCCCGGGAAGTCGCCCCTGCCGACGGGCACGGCGGTGCTCACCCGCCAGCCGGACTGGCGCCGCTTCGCCGTGTCGGATTGCGGATGCGGCATGCGGCTGCTCCGCTCGGCGGTGCCGACCGCCGAACTCGACCCGGCACGATGGGACGCGCTGGCCGACCGCCTGCGGAAGAACAAGAGCGGGCTCGGCGACTTGGGCGGCGGGAATCATTTTCTGGACGCGCTGGCCCCGTACGAGGGGGAGGCCCTTCACTTCCTGATCCACACGGGCTCGCGGAACGAATCCGGGCACGTCGACGCCCTCATCGACCAGCCGGCGGCGTTCGACGAGGAGTTCGACCGCGTGGTCGCCTGGGCCGCCGCCAATCGCGCCGCCATCCACCGGGACATCGAGGCGATGTTCGGCCCCGTGGAGCTCGTTCTCGACCTCCCGCACAACACCTACGAGTCGCTGCCGGGGGGCGGGGCGATCATCCGCAAGGGGTCGGTGTACCTCCACCCCGGCGAGTTGTCGGTGATCCCGTCGCACATGACCGGCGACGTGGTGCTGGTGCGGGCCACCGAGAAGGTGAACGGGGTGCTGAACTCGCTCAGCCACGGCACGGGACGGAAGATGTCGCGGGGCGACTGCAAGCCGCTCGCGGACACCTTCGACTTCGCGGCGCTACGTCGCTCGGTGCTGCTGCCGTCTGGCCTCCAGGACGCGTCGCTCCGCACCGACGGGCCGTACGCGTACCGCGACCTGGACGAGTGCCTCGACCTGATCGCCGGGTACGTCGAGGTCGATTCGCGGTACAGCGTGATCGGATACATGGGGCATCTGTGAGCCGACGGCGGGGGCGTGTAGGCCTTTTGTGACGTGTCGCTCACTCGGCCCCCGCCGCGGCTGAGCTGTGTCGTTCGGCGGCGGAAGCGAACCGCAGGCTGTCGCACATGTCCTTCGGGGATGGTACTCTCACCTCCTCTGAAGGTCACTGCCATGACAGCGGACGAACACATTCGGGAGGTCTATGCGTACTTCGGATTGGCGGTCTACTGCGGTCAGGTGCGTGAGCACGGCATCGTGAATGCGATGGTGGTCCTTGTGAGGCGCTATTTCGTCGAGCATGCGCGACAATTTTACACATTTCGTGATTTCCTCCGAAACCCAGCATCTGCCCTGCGTTGATGGGGTGCCAAACGAATGAACCCCCAAGCGGAGGCCGAGTGATGACGCTGCAAATCAACCTGTCGTGGTGGGCACAAGCGATTCTGGTGGTCGTGTTTGCTATCGGCGCGCTGACGGGCAAAGTGAACTGGAAGGGCTCAAACACAACGGCGGCCAATCCGCCGATTGTGCTTCCGTCGCCACAAGTGCCTGCCGCCACTGATGGCTGGACCACACCGACGAGCGGTTGGATGGCCCCGCCTGCTGTGGGGCCATAAGTCAAGTCATGACTCGAACACTCCTACCAATCTCTCACGACCCTCGGGTGACCATGAGTACGCCCAAGCCGACGAAGACGGCGGAGAAACCGCTGCCGTTGCCGAGTTTGCAGATTTCGCCAGATGTTGTGGCGGCAACAAGATCACGTGATCTTGTTGCAGATGAGATTATGGCCCAGGTTCAACAGGGCAATTATGAACGCGTTGGGGAACTATTTCACAGTTATCACCAGCGATTATGTGCGGTGATTTCCTCGAGTTGCCCGAAAGGAGTCGATGCCGAGGACATTGCTTCCGAGACATGGCTGCGAGTGATTCGCTGTGCAAAGCAGTATCAAGTCGGCACGAGCTTTGGTGCGTGGCTGTTCCGGATCGGAATCAACATGGCCCGCGACCAGCACCGGCGGCTCAAACGCGAAGTTCCGGGCGACGAGGAGTTCTTTGCATGCCTGGAATCGAACACTGAAAAACCCGGTGAAACGTGGACGCAGCTTGAGGAAGTCTATTTTTCCTGCCTGCAGGGTTTGACAGATGATGAGCTGAAGGTTGTGAAAGGCCGCACCTCGAATAACACCAATAACGATGTTGCCAAATTCATGGGAATGCCGCCACCACGCACCTCAGAAATTTTTCGTCGAGCGTACGAACAATTACTCGCATGCATTCGGGGGAAACTGTCATGAAACTCTTACTATCTGATATTCCCGAAACGCACGAGTTGACTGCCGAATGGCTCGAACGTCAACTCGTGGGCATGGAACTCTCGCAGCTTGTCACGGAACTGGGCGCGGTGCATAAATCCAAGCGGTCAGGGGATTCTGTTCGCACAGCCCTCGGTGATGATGCGATCAATCGTGTACTCCAGCGTGGTCTGAAGGAGTTGTCACGGGATCAACTGCGAAAGGTCATGATCCAACCGTTTCACCTCTTCGAGCTGCAGGAACTGGTGTTCGCGTACGGCGGCGACTACTGGCGGCGGAGAGAATCCGAACTCGATTTGAAGCAACAGGTCGAAGCCGATTGGCGTAAGATGAGAGCGAAATTGCCGGTCCAGACACTACCACTGTTGCCCTCAACACCGAGCGGTTCGAGGTGGCTGGTGCCCGGTTTGGCCGGCGTGTTGCTCGGTGCGGCTCTCGGCTTTGTGGGTTGCTACTTGTGGCTGAATGGCCCGGAGTTTCCGCTCAAGCCACGCACGCAATCGAACGTCACCTCGCCACCGCAAGTTGCCTCATCAGCGTGGGGCTGGAACAAGCCGGATGCTGTCACGGCGGCGGCAACGCCGCAAGCATACCTCGATCGATTGGCGGCACTGGCCGAGGAATGGAAGGCCGTGGTGCCATCGGCGAGTACACCCAACCGCAAGCTGCAATTGCTGATTCGTTTGCTGGAACTGCGAGCGGGCTGCACTCGGCTTAGCGAAACGAATCACCCGGTCCCCCCCGAGCAGCAGAAGAAGCTCAAGGCGACTGCGTTGCAATGGTGTGAGAAGATCGACGTGCTGACCCAGAATACGCAGAAAGTGGACGACATCACGGACGTGATGCCGTTCATCGAGCGATTTCTGGCGGACGTTGTTGGTGAACTACGGAGCGGGCGAGCGACATCGAATCCGTAATTTTCTGAATTATCAGCCAATTGTCCGAAACTGGCCGATCGGCCTGCGTTGAGACTGTGAATCCGAGACGGGACCATCCCGAACAACACGACCGGCGCACTGTCCTGTAACGCCGGTTCCCGGAGGTGGTCTGAATGACGCGGGACAAACCTAGCTTTGGAGTGCAGAGATGATGCGGCTATTCATACGAAATGCGGCGATCCCGTTCGCCATCGTGGTGGCCACGATGGCCAATCCGGACACTGTGCGAGCACAAGAACAAGACAAAACCACGCTGGAGACGAAGCTCGACCAGCTTGCGGCGTTGATCGTTGGCCATCTGAAGGATCAAAAGCAGATCAAGTTTGACAAAGTGGAGTGTGCTGACCCGAAAGATGATCCACACGCGGCGTGGCTTCAACGGGAACTGTCGATGAAACTGACGAAACGTATGCTGTTGGTGAATCATAAGGCCAACGTTGAATTGCTGATGGAATACGGTTTCAGCAAGACGAAGGACGGCTTGGAGGAGGTTTACGTTCAAGCCAAGCTCCGCAAGCAAGGCGGCACACCGGATTTATTGCCGAAGCTCGACCGCATCAAAGCGGAGGAGCTGCGAGTCACCTCGGACGACATGCGAGACAAAATGCGTCTCGCCTTCAGTTGTGTCTCCGTGCCGATGGAAGGCGACAAACAAAAACGCGATGCCAAGTATTGTGAAGATAAGGCCAGCCCGAAAGTCCATCTGAGCGGCCCATCGAAGACGCTCGTGTCGGCGAACGAAAAGTGCGATTACGTGGTCGAATTACTGGTCGGCCCGAAGGGCGGCAAAGACGAGCAGTTCCGTCCACGCAGAACCACGGTGGAAGGCGGGGTTGCACTGGCCCTCCTTGACAAGGATGACGAGTATCGCCCTCGCATCGTGAACAACACTAACGGTGAGGTTTCTAGTCGCGTCTTCATTGATGGGATCGACATGTTCGACCTGAGTGATGACCGTCAGCCCAACGGCGAACCCGAATATCGGCACATCATTGTTCCGCCCGGCAAGAGTGTGATCGTGCCCGGCTGGCACCGCTCTGCACATGGGGACGTGAATTGGAATGCGTTCTTGGTAACCGAGTTCGGCAAGGGGGAAGCCTCCATGTGCAATCCGAAAGGCCCGATCGGCACGATTAAGGTTGTATTCGCGCAATCTTATGACCCGAAAGATCAGAATGTAAAAGGCCGCTCAGCAAACATGGAAACCGCACGCGGCCGCGATCTGGAGGGGAAGCAAGAGGTGGTGAATCGTGTTATCGAGAATCCGCACGAGTGCATCGTGATTCGTTACACCCGCGAAATCAAGCCGCAGTAGTCCCCTACGAAACCGGGCCGATTCACGTGATCGGCCCGGTGGTTGTCCGCGAATTATCTCACATAGTATAAATAACGGTTACGGGAATATTCGAACTCTAATACGAGACGGTCCCATGCGTTGCACGCTCCTGGCTTCGTTGTTAGTGCTGGCGGCGTGGCCGAACATGACATTGGCCGAAGGAAAGAAGTACTTCATCGGCATCGGCGTGAACGAGTACGACCACGCCAAGCTCGAGAAACTCCGTTTCGCCGAGAACGACATTCTCGAAGCCGGTCAATTGTTCGGGGATAGCGGCTACACCGTGACCTTGCTCACGACCACCGTCGGGCCGCTGAGAAACGACCCGAAGGATGTCAGGAGACAACCCGTCACCGCACTGGTGCCGACCAAGGTGAACATCGATAGGGCGCTGAAGGCCGTACTCGCACAGTGCAAGAAAGATGACATTTTGGTTTGTGCGTTTGCAGGACATGGAATGCAGTTCGACGAGGACACCGGGGCGTACTTCTGCCCGGTCGATGCCAAGCCGTTCAAGGACGACAAGGATACGCTCATCTCCCTGGAAGATATCTACAAGCATTTGGACAAGTGCGGGGCGGGAGCGAAGGTGCTGTTGGCCGACTGCTGCCGCAACGACCCGGACCCGACGCGGGGCCGAAGCAGCGGCGAAATCCTCGACAAAGACCCGCCGAAGGGCGTCGTGGCCTTGTTCGCGTGTGACCGCGGCGAGAAGGCGCACGAAAACGAAGTGTTAGAACATGGCATCTTCTTCTACCACCTCATTGAGGGGATGAAGGGCAAAGCGGCCAACGACGAAGGCGACATTGAGTTCGGCCTCATGGCTCGGCACGTCTGGCGGCAGGTGCCGAAGGCGGTGCGTGAGTTGACCAACGGCACGAGGGCACAAAACCCCGTCGAACGCGGCGGCGAGCGGAAGGGGGTGTTGGTGCTGGTGTCGAAGTCCGACGGTGAACTGCGCAAGGACTGGGAAGATTACATCCGTTCGACGACGACGACCGGATTTTCCACCCTGTTTCTCAAAGAAAGGGGGCCGAAACGTGCCGACAGCTGGAAGGCATCGAGTGAGGGCAGCACCCTGGCCATGGTTTTGTACGCGCGGTGTCTGAAGTACGGGTGTGGCGTTACAAAGGACGAGCCGGAAGCCGTCGAACTTTTCCGGCGAGCCGCCAACTTGAAAAATGCGAGGGCGATGAACAACCTCGGCGACTGCTACTCCAAGGGCACCGGGGTGGGCAAAGACGAGAACGAGGCGGTGGCTTGGTACACGAAGGCCGCCCAACTCGGCGACTCAACTTCAATGGTCGATCTCGGGGTGTGCTTCATGAGTGGCGAAGGAGTGACGAGGGACGAGAAGGAAGCACTGAAGTGGTTCGTCAAAGCATCCGAGTTCGGCAACGCGCACGCGATGAACAAACTGGGGGCGTGCTACTACAAAGGCAACGGGGTGGGGAAGGACGAGAAGGAAGCTGTGCGGTGGGTCACCAAAGCCGCCGAACTGGGTCACTCGGTGGCAATGAACAACCTGGGTGAGTGCTACTCTAAAGGCACCGGGGTTGGCAAAAACGAGAAGGAGGCGGTGAAGTGGTACACTAGGGCCGCCGAACTCGGGAACACGAGTGCGATGAACAACCTGGGTGTGAGCTACTCCAGAGGCATCGGGGTGGAGAAGGACGAGAAGGAGGCGGTACGCTGGTACATGAAAGCCGCCGAGCTGGGCAACACGACTGCGATGAACAACCTGAGTTATTACGGCTATGCGAACGGCACCGGGGTGGAGAAGGACGAGAAGGAGGCGGTACGCTGGTACATGAAAGCCGCCGAGTTGGGCAATGCGACTGCGATGACCAACCTCGGCAAGTGCTACTACAAGGGCACCGGGGTGACCAAAGACGCGAAAGAGGCGGTACGCTGGTACACGAAAGCCGCCGAGTTGGGTCACTCGGTGGCGATGAACGAGTTGGGATATTACTGCTATGCGAAAGGGATTGGAGTGGGGAAGGACGAGAAGGAAGCACTAAAGTGGTACACCAAAGCCGCCGAACTGGGCAATGCGCCTGCGATGACCAACCTGGGGTCGTGCCACGAGTTCGGCTTCGGGGTAGGGAAGGACGTGGGGGAGGCAGTGCGGTGGTACACGAAGGCGGCCGAGTTGGGCGAGAGGAATGCGATGTGTACCCTGGGGAATTGCTACGTGAACGGCTTCGGAGTAGAGCGGAACGTCGACAAGGCCGTAGACTGGTATCGCAAAGCGGCAAATCTGGGTCATGAGAAGGCCAAAGAGAACCTCAAGCGGCTTGGCAAAGAGTGACTTTCAACTGGGAATCGATCATGCTTCGCACACTCTCAATGGCCAGGAACCGCACCGTGTGTATATCCAGGGACGGCTTAGGAGCTGTCAGGAAATAACCTTTACAAGTTCCGCTGACGGCTGATGTTTGTCGGTATGCCGTCGGGCATGAGGAACCAAGACCACGCCGAAGGG
>JAYSXU010000873.1:0-7556 GCA_043716965.1 Fimbriiglobus sp. | reverse complement strand
CCGAAATGCCGTACTCCCGAAACAACTGAACGATGTTTTTGCGTGGACGGGTGTTGACAACCGCTTGGCGATTTCGGGCGTGGTCGGGCCAAGCCCCTTGGGGTATTGCTCCGTGGCCAGCACTGTCACGTTCAACAAGTTCGCAACATCCAACAGGAAGCAAGTTGTCCGAACCAATTCCGCGCCGAGTGGTATCTTCGCCAACAACTTCTCTTGCACGTCAATGACGACCAGAACACTACCCGAAGCGGTGATCCGAAGCGGCTGACTCATACCCGTTCTCCTCATCAACATTGCGGTCACACGAAACGAAGGGAATGCTTTTGCAGGCGATCGCCAAGTTGATGAACCTTCGCGCTGAGGTCGGCAGATTGTTCCGAAGTGAGGGGGCGTTTGGCGAACCGTGTGAGGTAAAACTGCGACACCACATCGAGAGGCAAATCGGCGACGTCGCGGGTGACAGCCTGTTGTCGCAACCAGTCTGTCGCCACGACGGCGTACTCGCGTGGGGTCTGACCGTCCGTCAGCTTCAACCCGTGGGCTTCGAGTAAAGTATGCAACTCGTCATACCAGACGACGCCTGAGAATGCGGCCCGACTCGCCAGGAGTCGCCGCTTGCCACGACGCCAAAGTAGCGCAACGAAAACGAGGCTCACCAAAAGTACCACCGGGAACGCGATGAACTTCCAACCCGTTTCCACGAGCCAATCGCGGGCCGATTGAACGCTGGCATTCCGCCGATCGCTGTTGTACCCCACGATGAAGTCCATGAAAAAGCTGACGCCCGTTTCCCGCGCGTTCGCAATCCAACTGGACGGCGTCGGGGTTTCGGTGCCCCCGTCCGGGGTCGGGTCAAGGCTCAACCACTGCCAGACGATCGGTTTGCCATTTTCGATTTGTGGCGGCTTTTCAAACGGGAAATCCACCGGGGCAGGCCGGGGAACCAACACCTCCGCCCAGGCATGGGTGTGCTCCTGCCTAACCAAGTAGACCCCAGGTTCGTCGCCGGAATCCCAGCCTTTGAACCCCAGCACGTAGTTTGCGGGAATCCCGACCGAACGAGACATTAACACGAGTGCCGCCGCAAACCGTTCGCAATGCCCTTCCTTGGTGCGGTACAAAAACTCTTCGACCGGGTCGAGACCTTTATCTTGTCGTCGAAGCTTCAGCGTGTATTCAAACTCACCGGAACGCGCCAGGTACGAACGAAACGCTTTGGCAACGGTCTCAAAATCCTGGGCTGCGACTTGGAACACCGGCGTCGTCATGGCACGGTCTTGCGCCTTGCGTAATTCTGGATTTTGTTCGGCCAAGTTCGCCAACAAATCCTGGCACCACTTCTTGAGCCGAGTAGACGTAACCACGCGCGCTACGACGGTCGGGTTGTCCGGTGATTGAGTGCCCCCCAGCGGTTGGAACGGAACTAACAGTTCAAACGGGGAACCGAGGTCACGGTCCTCGCCGGGGTTGTATCGCGTGACTTGGCGGTAGTACAGCGTCTCGCCGACCTGAAGTGTGATGCCAAACATCCGGAACGTACCGTCTAAATCTTGGTGCCAACTCCGTGATTCATTCGCCTTGATTGTGCCGAGTGGGGGCTTTTCATTAACCGCCCAAATCACGGGATCGGCCACGACGAAATCGAGCTTCTTCTTGGGTTCCATCTTGGGAACGAAGTCGAGTTGGAACTGATCGGGGCCGAAATCCGGCGGGACGAACGGACTGGCGTTCACGACCAAAACGTTTGCGCCGTGGGTGTAGATTTGGTCCGCATTTTTACGGCTCCAAATGCCCTTGTCGTACACGTTGAAACTGACGCCACGAAAGCGCTGATTCGGATCGAGGTCGAGTTTCGGCTCGCCGGTTCGTGCCGTCGCCCGGACCTCAAACGCCACCTCGTGGTTCGTCTTCAAGTCCCCTGTTCGGTTCATATCGACACTCTGGTCACTGGCGTAACCTGTTTCGAGTACAGGCTTCATGAACTGCCACCGTGATCCTTGGGAACGCGGGGTGACGAAGAAAAACGGTAAGGCCAGCAACAACGCTGCGGCGATCCAAATCAGCGTCCGGGCCAGAAATTGGCGGCCCAGGCGAATGTCTTCGACGGTGTTGCTACTGGCCAAGATCGTCGGCGTCGGACCCGGATCGGTGTTCGGCAGCGGCGCCAGCGTGCCACCGACGCGATGGTAAAAAAAGATGTTCAGGCTCCACACCCCAGCAATCACGTACAGCCCGAGCATCACGCCGAACGTCACGTCTTCGGCCAACGTGCTGGCCAAGCCCATTGCGGCCAACCCGATGCCTTGCATGGCCCACCAGTCACCAACATGTTTCGGCCGGAACATCTTCGCCGGCATCAAGATCATCAAGAGTGGCCCGAGAAATGGCAGTAAACTTGCGGGCCAGGGGAACGTATAAATGAGGCTGTTTTTGTTGATGAATTGATAGGCCAGCCAAACCGTGCCGACGAGACCAATTACCAACCCCACGCGGTTGGCCGCCGCCAGATCGAGTTGATACCGCTCTTCGCAGAAAAATGACACGACCAGCAACGCGATGACCAGCCCGCTAAAGAGCGAGGCTTCCCGCAGGAAGTCCCACTCGGCATACCCCAAACAAAAGCACGCCAAAATCAGGGTGAGGTAAGTGCTGACACGAAACGCGAAATGGGTCGGCATCCGTCCCTCCAGGTATCAGGACTTACGGGACGAAGTTTCAACCAACGCGGTCGGAGGCGTAAACCATGCGACGGGTTGAGTGGGGTTGACTTCCGTGAACGCCAAGCCGTTGCTCCGGAAGGCGGCTAAAAGTGGGCTAGCCGGACGAGAACTGACCAGCAAGCGGGCCGCACGATTCGACTGCCGTCGGGCGTAATCCGGCGAGACAATCGGCACGCGATCGGTTCCCTTCACCTCCGCCAAACACGCGAACGCCTTGCGGACGAAGCCTTGCGAACCGGGGCCGTGTTGAACGACCACTGGCGAACCCGGCACAATCAGGGTTAAGTCTGCGGGGTTGTCCGTGTTGCCCCACGCGAGTGCTAAACTCGTCGCCAGACTGAGTGCCCATTCCAACCGACGAGCGGCTTCGGCGTTCGCGGTGGAATCCTCGTCCCATGCCTTGTTCAGTCCCGGCAACCAGGGATCAACCACGATAATGAGATCGAGCGGTTCGGAACAGTCGTATTCGCGCACCAGAAGTTGATTTCGCCGTGCCGAACTTCGCCAGTGAATCTCGCGTGGGCTGTCACCCGGCCGGTACGGCCGCAGCCCGCGAATGTCACCATTACCCAGCGCCGCACGACGAGAGGGCCGCCGTGTTTGGCCATCTCCGGCACCACCACGAATCAGCCACCGGCGGAACATCTCCAGGTCCACTTTACCAATCGGCGGCAGCACCAGAATATGGCTGTCGGCACTGAGCGGGTGTAAAACGTGAACCAGGCCGATGGGGTACGACGAATCGACCATCAACGGCCCAATCGTGTGTCGTCCCCGCGTTTTGAACGACCACCGCGCGGTCAGTAATCTGGATTCACCTGCCGGCAACGGTGCAAACAACCACGCGGCCCGGTTCGAGTCGGCTTGGTCCGTAAGTAGCGTCGTCACGGCACGACCCGAGTCGTTGCGCACTTCCGTGGCGATGGCAATTGTTTCACCACAGAAAGCCGGCGATGTCGGTTGGCGGGTTGCGATCAGTCGCGCCGCCATTCGCCACGCCAGCCACAAATTGACGCCGAGAAGTGCAATCAGCAAATAGCCCGCGAGGACCAGCAAGTTGATCGTTTTATACCACCCCACCACCGTCAACACGACGGCAACAACGACCCAAACCGCCGCCGCCCGCGTGAAGCGGATGCGCATCGTCGGAATCGGTTGGGTTGCGGGGACGTCACGCACGGGTCACCAGAATAATACAGTGAACCACGGAATACACGGATAACACGGAAGAAATCAAATCTTGAAAGAGCTGTGTATCATCTCGTAAAGCTCGATACTGTTGATCCTAATTCATCATTATCTCTTCTTGTTCCGTGTTATTCCGTGGTTAACACTCTGGGTTACGTAGGCACCTTGGTTTTTGCAAGCAGTTCGCGGACGATCGGCCCCGCATCGTCGCGGCCACCTTGGTCCCACGCGCGGGTCAGCAGTCGGTGGGCCAAGACCGGCTCGGCCATCGCCTTCACGTCGTCCGGTGTGACATAATCGCGGCCATCGACCAGTGCATAACTTTGTACCGCTCGGTACAAGGCGAGTGCAGCGCGGGTACTGGCACCCAGACGGACTTCGGCATGGGTCCGGGTCGAATCAATCAGTTCCAAGATGTATTCCGCGATCGGGGCTTCGACGCGAATACTGCGAGCAAGGTTTTGTAATGCGACGACATCTTTTGTGGTCAGGACGGGTTTCATCTGGTCAATCGGCTCACCGACACGATGCTGGAGCAAAATCGCCCGTTCCGCTTCGCGCGCCGGATAGCCCACTTTTAACCGCAACATGAACCGATCGAGTTGGCTTTCCGGCAGCGGGTAAGTGCCTTCAAATTCGTAGGGGTTCTGGGTGGCCAACACGAGGAACGGCGGTCCGAGTGGCCGAGTTTCGCCATCGACCGTGATTTGCTTTTCGCTCATCGCTTCCAACAACGCCGACTGCGTGCGGGGCGTGGCCCGGTTGATCTCGTCGGCCAGGATCACCTGCGCGAACAGCGGCCCTTGTTGAAACACGAACGTGCTGGTTTGCTGGTTGTAGACACTGGTCCCGATCAAGTCACCCGGCAAAAGGTCCGGCGTAAACTGCACGCGATGGAAGCTACACGAAAGACTGCGTGCAATGGCTTTCGCCAGTAGCGTTTTCCCGACCCCGGGCACGTCTTCGAGTAACAGGTGCCCTTCGGAGAGCAAAGCAACTGTTGCCAGCTTGATGACATCCGGCTTCCCCAAGAACACTGCCGCAATGTTGGCCTGGAGTGTCGTGAGGAGTGGTAGCAGTTCGGACATCGGGTCGCGGTCCCGTGGGGCAAAATTGTGTGCAGAGTGCCAGAATGCGCTAATACGCTGTCAACCTACGGCGAGTTCAGTTTGACAGAGAGCAGCAATTCCCCAGCAAGCCCACGGAGTCCGCTCCGTGGGAATTATTGCAGCCACGGAGCGCGGACTCCGTGGGCTTTCTGGGTGATTACTCACCTGTGTCAATCAACATCTTCCCGGCGCCGATTCCACCACGCAAGTTCGGGTTGGCCAATCGAGCGGCCATGCGGACCTCCGCGTCCTTCATGTCGGCGTCTTTTTCGGCATCACTCTTCGCCGATTCTTCGGCTTCGACCTCGGCTTGCAGAGACTTCAACGACAGCGACATCCGGCGAGCTTCCGTGTCGGTGCTGATGATTTGCACCGTCACGTCTTGGCCTTCTTTCAGCACGTCACTCACTTTCCGCACTCGCATCGTGGAGAGTTCGGACACGTGAACCAGCCCCTCGACACCGGGTGCCACTTCAACAAAAGCCCCGAATTCCATGATTCGGGTGACCTTGCCGGTGATGCGTGCGCCGGCCTTGTTTTGCTCCGCGAAGTCGTCCCACGGGCTGCGGACCAGTTGCCGTAGACTTAGGCCAATTTTGCGGGCTTCCCGATCGAGGCGGTGAATCTTCACTTCGACTTTTTGGCCGATTTTCAACAAGTCGGACGGGTCGCCGACACGCGACCAACTCATCTCCGAAACCGGTATCAGCCCGTCCGCACCGCCCAAATCGACGAACGCCCCGAACGGCTTCACGCTGCGGACAATCCCCGTTTTGATTTGTCCTTCCTCGACACTCGCCCAGAACTTTTCGGCTTGCTCCACTCGTTCGCGTTCCAGTAATGCACGACGGCTGACGACGAGGTTGCGCTCGCTCGGTTCGAGTTCCGTTACCATGCACTTCAGCTTTTGGTTGATGAAGTCTTCGGGCTTCTCGACGCGGTACATATCGACTTGGCTGATCGGCATAAAACCTTTGATGCCACTGACCTCGATCATCAACCCGGTGCGGTTTTTGTTCACGCCGGTGACTTTGGCTTCGACGATCATGCCACGGGAGATACTAGACCAGTCGGTTACAGCCTGTGCGGAGCCATGCATTGTGAGCTTCAGCAACCCGTTGGCGCCGTCGTACCCTTCAATGTCGAATTCAACTTCCTGGCCGATCACGGGTTTGACGTCCGTGAATTGCAGCATCTGCAACACGCCTTGGCTACGGCCACCGGGGACATCGACGAAGACATCTTTGCCGTGGATGCCGAGAATCTTCCCGCGCTTCTTTTGTTGCTGACCGGGGATCACCCCAGGCTGCTTTGTCTTGGTTTCTTCGACGATGGTGCCGGTCACGTCGAAGCCCTTCAGGGCTGCTTCCATTTCGGCGTCCAGGCCCGCGTCCAAATCCCGCTTGTTGGGGCGCATTCCGGCGAAATCTTTCGCATCCAGTTGGGGCGGTTTCGTCCCATCAAGTTTGGGCCGGTCGCCGCGTGGCGGCAACGGCTTACGCGGACCGCGATCACCCGGTTTCGGCGGCCCACGCCGATCACCACGATCTTGAACCGGAGCCTGCACTGGTGTCTGTGCGCCAGATTGCGGCGTAGCGGTTGGCATCGGCGGCGTTGGCGTTGGCGTTGGGGGAGTATCAACTTGCGGTGCCGGAACAGGCGGATTCGGCTCAGTCATCACGTATCCTCACAATGAATCCCACTAAACTATCAGCCCACGCCGTAACCAACAACCTCGTCAGCCTCATTGTCCCGTGGCGGCGATTAGCCCGGCGAGGAATGTCACGGGATCCGCTTTCGATTTCGCCAACTCAGTCAGTGTCGCAAAGTCACCAGCGCGGCGGGCGAGTTCGGTCACACTCGGGCAACTCAGCGCCGATTCGTTCGCGTCCGCAAGGTGCTGCTTCGCCACCGCAAGTGCATCGTGTAGCCGGTTCGCTTTCAAGTACAAGTTGACCAGCACCTCGGCTGGAAACTGATAGCCATCGGCAGTCGTGGCATCCACTTTGGCCTGGAAGTGCTTCAAGCCGCCATCAACATCAGTGCCACCAATCACGTCGAGAAATTTGACGTAATCGAAGTAGGTGTTCTCGAACGGCGGGTCGTTGTCGCCCCGCAACCCGGCGGAGAGTTTCGTCCCATACACACACAGGTCACGGGCCAAAACCATTTCCGGGCAGTTGGACAATTGCATCGCCATTTGCACGATGGACGAGAGGTGTGAGGTATCAATGTGATACGCATCTTCGGGGAACAACTCGGGGTGCCCGACCAAAATCTGGGTCACGGTCACGTCGGCACGTGGTGTGACAATGTGCGATTGCAGATCGTTCAGTAAGCGCTCTTTGAGTTGGTCGTGCAGCGCCCGAACTAGGCGTTTGACACAATACTCCCGCAACGCCGGGTTGCTGCTCATGTCCGACGATTGAACCATCGTGATCGAAGAACAGACGCCGCTCCGGTCCAGAATGAGGTCAAAGCCTTTCTCCGGCAAGACCCCGTGTTGCCACGCAATTTCGATCACGGGGTACGGGTCGGC
>JAYSXU010000872.1:0-2566 GCA_043716965.1 Fimbriiglobus sp. | reverse complement strand
GGTTTTTACCCAGGCGACTGACGTCGCCGGTTCGCCGGATCCTTGATACTCATCCGCCGTTGACCGTGACCACTTGCCCATCCGCGAGGGCGCCGAGGTTGCCGATGACGATGGTTTCTTTTCCCGTGAACGGCGACCATTCCCCACTGTTGAGGCCGGCGCGGCGCTTGCCGAGGAGTTGCACGCCTTTGCCGTCGTTGCGGCCAACTTGGACCCGGAGCTTGACTGCCTTGCCGTCTTCAACGGCGTAACAGTATGCGGTCTCGTCGGCGAACAGCACTGCGTTCGGTGGGGCGACAATGGCGTCAGGGACCGTCGCTGCGATCTTCACCACGGCGTACATGCCGGGACGCAGGACGCCGTCCGCGTTGGGCAAATCAATCTCGGTCCGCAGGGTACGCGAATCCGGATTTAGCACGTTGGCTGTCCGCGTGATCGTGGCGTTGAATTCTTTCCCGCCCAGTGATGGCAACCGCACCACGGCTTTCGTACCCGGCACGGCTTGCGTGGCGACGACTTCCGGAACGTCCACGAACACCCGCACCACGTCAAGTCGGGCGACGGTAAACAGCGGTTCGGGGCGGTTGCCGGAGGATTGCAAAAAGTGGCCGGTGTGAATGAACCGCCCGGTGACGACCCCCTTATAAGGTGCGCGAATCTGCCGGTAGTCCAGCAACGACGCCACCCGTTTGGCGTCCGCGTCCGCTAGCTTCACCTCGGCTTCAGCGGCTTTCAAGTCTGCGTCCGCGCGCAACTTCTTTGCGGATGCTTCTCGCACTGCGGCCTGCATCGAGATGACTTTTGCCGTCGCTTCGTCCCGACCCGATGCGGCGGAGCGAAACTGTTTGCGCGTCTCGTCCAGGGTCTGGGTGTCGATCACTTTTTGGGAAACGAGCGTCTCAATCCGCTTCAATTCCGATTCCCAGCGGTCGTAATCCGCCTGCGTTTTCGACAACCCCGCCTTCACTTCGTTGACCATCGCCTCGGCGGCAATGACGTGTTCGATCGCCACCGTCACCCCACACCGGGCTTGCTCGACCTTCGCTTCGGCTTGCAAGACCATTGCTTTCTTCTGGTCCGCTTCCCGCTCCAGTTCCGGAATCTCGATCGTGGCCAACACCTCACCCGCTTCGACGGGGTCGCCGAGATCCTTCGTAATCGTTTTAACATACCCCGACAACTTCGCCACGAGTGGCGTCATCTCGAACGCCTGCACGCTGCCCGGTTGCTCGACATCCCACGTCAACGTTAGCCGCTGGAGTGACGCGACTTTGACCGCCACCGGTGCATCACTATTGGCACTCACGGGCACCGTCGAAGGCGTTGCCGCCGGTTTGGCGCACCCAACGCAAGTGAATAGCAGCCCGACAACAAACCAGCGGCGGAACAAAATCGTCATCAGCGTCTCCCACAAGGTCCGGGTATTGTAACGAGTTGCGTCCGAAGTGATTGCGACAGGCAAGTGGGCGTACAAGCAGCGGTCGATGGGCAGATCACCGAACACCCACGGCGATTTATTTGACCGAAGGAATTGAGCGAGTCGGGTGACGGAGATGGCCCGGTCCGTCGGGATTTTCAGCGATTTGGAAGAGTACATCGAAGTCGCCATCGCTGATTTCGTTTTCCCGCAACGCGAGGGGTAGGACCGCTTCTTGTTCGCTAGTACAGTCGCAGGTCGTGGAGGCAGACGTTGTCACCAAGCCGGCAAGCCGATCGGTTGTTTCTGGAGTCGTGATGGCTGACATGGTTACCTCCTGTGAAGAGTTATTGTGACCGACAACAGCACCTTTAGAATTCTACCGTGCTAAATCGTCGGAGTTCTATCGCAAGTTCGGACTCAAATAATTTTGGAACAGCCTATACTGGAGAATTGTTACGAATCACGAAGCCTGTTAGACTCCAGTTCGAGGTGTCCCGATGAACAAATCGCTAATTACATCGGACCCGAACGTCATGATGGGTAAGCCGGTCGTTGCTGGCACACGGGTGACGGTCGAATTGATTCTGGAGAAGCTCGGGGCCGGGGAGTCGATCGAGCAGATTCTGACTGCCCACCCGCGCCTCTCGTTACCCGGCATTCTCGCCGCGTTCGGCTTTGCGGTTGAGGTACTGCGGTCCGACACCATTTACCCTCTCGCCATGCAATCCGCATGAATCTGCTTGCCGATGAAAGCGTCGAACGCGGAGATTGCACCAAATGGATGATGATTTGATTTCGGTTATTGATGTCGCAAGGCAACATGGCAAAGCCAAACAAACAGTATTTAAGGTGCTGAAACGACTTGGTATCGAGCCAACTAAACTCCGTAATTCTTCAAATAAAAATCAATTGATTGCGTGCATCACGCAAGAGGAATTTCAGATCGTCGCAGTAGAGTTGCGTGAGATCATCAGTCGAGATGAATCACTGCCAAATGAAGACGATGAGGCGGATGACTTTATTTCTGCCGAAGTGGGCGTCTTCTATTTAGGCCGTGTTGATTCAATTCGGGGGTTCTGGTAAACGCCGTGCTTCACACTGGCGAAGCGAGGTGAGCTATGGATCATCGTCACGAACTCACGGTCG
>JAYSXU010000871.1:0-2566 GCA_043716965.1 Fimbriiglobus sp. | reverse complement strand
ACTGCGCCGAAGTCGCGCGTGTGATGGAGGCGAAGCACAGGTGATCGTGTAGGCGAACGGCGCGACGTCAGTCCGCCGGTGTTCTTCCACCCGGCGACGTCAGTCCGCCGGTGTTGGCGCCGAAGCACACCGGCGGACTGATGTCGCGCCGTTCGCCGGGCAAATCGGTGAAATAATTTCCACTATCCGGCCAAAGAAAATTGGGGGAAAATGCCGATATTGATTGAAGTCACCTCGTTGTCCCGTTGGTGAATATCTTTCAAGAGGCCCTCACATCATGCGTATTCTTGGCCTCGATCCGGGTTTGCAAACGACGGGTTACGGCGTTCTCGAAGTCACGGAGTCCGGGCCACGGGTTATTGAAGCCGGGGTGATCCGGTCGGCGGAGGGCCGGGACACTGCGGACATGGCCCCGCGATTGAAGGTGCTTTACGATGGTCTCCTTGAAGTGTTGGAGCAGTGCGAACCGGGGGTCATTGTCGTGGAACAATTGTACGTTCACTACGATCATCCCCGGACTGCGATCCTGATGGCTCATGCACGCGGTTGCTACTTTCTGGCCGGTGCGCAACGGGGTATTGAAGTGTTGAGTTACCCGTCAACTAGCGTCAAGAAGACCATCACCGGCCACGGTCGGGCTAGCAAAGAGCAAATGCAAAACGCGATCATGCGCGAACTCGGCCTGAAGGTCATGCCCGAACCGCACGACGTTTCGGATGCACTCGCCATCGCCCTTTGCCACTATTACAAATCGGCCACCAGTATCACCAGTGGGTCGCGGAGCGTGACTTTTACCGGCGTGAACAAAGCGATGCTACTCGGCGATGAGGCCGCATCATGATTACCAAAATGACCGGCACCCTGACGGGCGTGTTCGACGACGAGGCGCGGCTAGCAATCGGCTCGTTCGAGTATCAGATTCTCGTGCCCGAAGCAGTACGGCGACAGTTGCAATTACGGGCCGGTGCGGAGGTGACGTTTCACATCAGCGAATACCTCGAAGGCAATCAATCCTCCAGTCGGTTCATCCCCCGGAAGATTGGGTTCCTGTACGAGTCCGAGTTGGAGTTTTTCGACCTGTTTTGCACCGTCGAGAAGATCGGCGTCAAGAAGGCGTTGAAGGCCATGTGTCGCCCGGTGAAGGAAATCGCCGACGCCATCAGCCGCCAAGACGTGAAATGGCTGACGACGCTTCCCGGCATCGGGGCGGCCACCGCCGAGCAAATCGTCACGACGTTGAAACGCAAGATCACCAAGTTCACCGTGGACACGGCACCCCAACCCGAAGAATCCCTCACTGAAGATACGACCGAACCTAACAAACCGCGCCGGAAAGTCAAAGCGGAGCAACCCGAGAACAGTGCCCTCATCGCAACCGGCAAGCTGATTGAAGAGGTCTATCAATCGCTCATGAGCCTCGGCCTCAACCCCATCGAAGCGCGCGCGAAACTCGATTCGTTACTGACTGCGGGCAAAGCGTTTACGAACCTGCAAGACGCGCTGACCATCATCTTCAGCAAAGGGTAATCTGTCCTATGGCGCGGGAAAAAATCATCTCGGAAGTTTCTACGGAGGACGACCGCAAGCGCGATGCGGCATTGCGGCCCAAGTTGTTGCGCGAAGTGATCGGCCAGAAGAAAGTGTCGGAGCGGTTGCAGATTGCCGTGGACGCTTCCAAGAAGTTGAAGGAACCACTCGGGCACATTCTCTTCGACGGCCCGCCGGGGTTGGGCAAGACGACGTTCGCCACCGTGCTCCCCAACGAACTGGGCACCAGCATTCAGATGACCTCCGGTCCGGCGCTCTCCAAGCCGGCGGACTTGTTGCCGTTCTTGACGAACCTGGAAGAAGGCAGCATTCTCTTCATCGACGAAATTCACCGGATGCCACGGATCGTCGAAGAGTTCATTTACCCAGCGATGGAAGACTTTCGCATCGACATCGTTCTCGGGGACGGCGTCAACGCCCGCACCATCAGCATGAACCTGAAACGCTTTACGTTGATCGGCGCGACCACGCGGGGCGGGATGCTGTCCGGGCCGATGCGCGACCGCTTCAAGATGCGCGAGCACCTGGATTATTACACGACCGAAGAACTCGCCACGATCGTGCGCATCAACGCGAAAAAGCTGAACACGTTCATCGACGAGGCCGCGTGCCACGAGATTGCCCGCCGCAGTCGCGGGACGCCACGTGTCGCCAACTCTCGCTTGCACTGGGCACGCATGTACGCCGCCGCCCGCACCGACGGCAACATCACGGAGACGGTCGCACACACCGCGCTCGACATCGCCGAAGTCGATGCGGAAGGTCTCGACAAAAACGACCGCCGGTACCTGGAAGTGATGCTGGAGGTGTTCAGCGGTGGCCCGACGGGTGTCGAAGCAATGGCCGCGACGATGAACATTGCCGTCGATACGCTCACCGACGAAATTGAACCGTATCTGCTCCGCGAACAGTTTCTCATTCGCACGCCACGCGGTCGGGTGGCGACCGTCAAAGCGTTCCAACTCCTGGGCAAAATTCCGCCCAAGCCTAAGCCCGACGAAAAATCCCTGCCGGGTTT
>JAYSXU010000088.1:0-2070 GCA_043716965.1 Fimbriiglobus sp. | reverse complement strand
GACCGAATCGAGAGCAACTTCTGAACGAGGCGAAGGCGGACTTGGACGGCATCCAAGTGTTCGGGTTCCGGTTGAAGGGCGGCGATGACGCGAGTTGCTTGAACCTGTTCCAAGCGGGTCAGCCGCGGATTCTCGGCGTCCCGAACGATCTCATCGGACGCGGTGGTTTTCTGTTCACACAAACCGAAGCCACCACGGACAACGAGCGCAGCAACCCCTGGTTGTTACTGAAAAAGCCAGTACCCACGTTGCCCAATGGCATCATGCCGATCCCGGTCATCGTGGAGCAAAACACCGCGATGTTTATGTTGAAGACGATGCTCGGGGGGATCGTGGAAATCCCGGACGCCAACGGCACAATGGTCCCGGTTCGCATCGTAGCGTTCTTGCAAGATTCGGTGTTCCAAAGTGAACTGCTGATGGCAGACATGTCGTTCCGCAAGCTGTTCCCACGGCAAGAAGGCTACCAAGTTTTTCTGATTGATGCACCCGCCGGGAAAGAAGCGGCGATCGCACAACGACTGGAAACGGGCTTGCGGGCCAACGGGTTAATTGTCACGAGCAGTACCGCAAAAGTAGCAGTGTATCAAGCCGTCGTCGGGGCGTATTTGACAACATTCCAATTGCTCGGGGGCTTCGGTTTGCTGCTCGCCATCTTGGGCTTGGGTGTCGTCATTCTTCGCGGCGTGTGGGAACGCACCGGGGAACTTGCTTTGCTTCGGGCCGTGGGATATCGCACTAACGCCTTGCAATTGCTGATCCTTTCGGAAACACTTGTGGTGCTGGCGATCGGGTTAGTCGTCGGTGCGGGCGCGGCGATCGTATCCGTGTTGCCGAACCTTGCGATGGGTGGCTCATTACCCTGGACGAACTTCCTGATTTTACTGGTCGCCGTCCTGACGGCTGGTGTCGTTGTCGCCGGTCTTGCCACCGTTAGTGTTGCCCAAGCCCCGCTCATACCCGCATTGCGGAAGGATTGACATGATTAAGCTCGGTATCCTCGACTTCGATACGTCTCACGTCGTCGAATTCACGAAACGCATTAACCACATCGACGTTGCGAAAGAGCAATGGGTGGAGGGCGCGAAAGTGGTGATCGGTTGCCCCGGCGAATCCAAACTCTCGCCCGAACGGATCGCAGGTTACACGGAGCAAATGAAGAAGTACGACGTTCCACTCGTCGATAAGCCGAGTGACATGGTCGGCAAAGTGGACGCGATGATAATCGCAGCCGTTGACGGGTCGGTGCATTGGGACCGTGCGAAACCATTCCTCGAAGCGGGGATTCCGTGTTACGTCGATAAACCGTTCACCTGCTCACTCGCCGATGCGAAAGCCATCGTGGCACTCGCGGAGAAAAAGAAACTGCCGCTGTTCAGCTCGTCCGCATTGCGCTACGCCACGGAAGTCACCGAATATGGGGCGGACACCAAGCACGGCAAAGTCCTCGGCTGTGCCGTCCACGGTCCGGCGTCCCTGCACGAACGCAACCCCGGCCTGTTTCATTACGGCATTCATGCCGTGGAGATTCTGTACACGATCATGGGGCCGGGCTGCAAGCGGGTGACTTGCACCCATGAAATGGGCACGGATGTCGTAACCGGCGTTTGGAACGACGGTCGCATCGGAACCGTGCGTGGCATTCGGACGGGGTCCGCCGGGTACGGGTTCACCGCCTATGCCGAAAAGGGGATCACCGCAAAGGCCGTGACCACGGGCGTGATCTACCGCGAGTTGCTGAAACACGTCGTTGAAATGTTTACCACGAAAGACGCGCCGATTGATCCACACATCACACTCGAAATCGTCGCGTTCATCGAAGCCGCGTACAAGAGCGGCAACAACCACGGTGCGGGCGAAACGGTGAAGGTGTCGTGATGATCGGAGATAATTTTTAGACAGGATTTACAGGATTTAACAGGATTTGAGCATTGGCTTTTGAATCCTGTTAAATCCTTAGGAGTTACGCAATCGCGGTGTTTGGCGTGCGGTAGATTGGGGTCGTTCGATACGCGCGGATGGCATCCTGGACGATCTGCCACTTTGCGGTCAACCAGTTCACGCCGGTCC
>JAYSXU010000870.1:0-2568 GCA_043716965.1 Fimbriiglobus sp. | reverse complement strand
TTTCCTACGGTGCGGCCGCGCTGGCAGTTTGGAACATGACAGCGTTCATGCAGTTCCCCGCTTCGCGGAAATGGCTTCCGGTCGTGGCAGGCGTCGTGATCTTCGACCCGCTTACTCACGCCAGCATGGTCGTCGCCCAGACAACGCTGTTGATGGTCAGCCTCGTCATTTTGGGCGAAGTGCTTCGTCAAGCGAACCGACCGCACCTCGGGGTGTTGCTGTGGGCACTCGCGTTCATGAAGCCGCACTTGGCGCTGCCGTTGATCCCGTTGGTTGCCTACCTGGGTGGCTGGCGGCGAGCGTTGGAGTTGATCGGCGTCGTGATCCTGTTGAACCTGATTGGCTGTGCGCTGACGGCGGGTTCGTGGCACCTGATCCCGGAGTACCTCGATCACTTGGCGAACGGCCACAAGTTGGTGCTCTTCAACCGCGTGGAACTCAACCCACAAATCACGAGTTGGAACCGCTTCCTGATCGCAATCGGCGGCCCGGCGATCGAACAAAACGCGGTGACAACCCTTGCGGGGTACGCCGTCTGGGGATTGCTTGTCGCAACCTGCGTCGCCATCACCTGGAAGCAACGCCACGAGTGGCCGTCACCCGCGTGGGCGCTGGCAGTGTGTGTGATCGGTATCGTCGTGTGCTGCCAACTGCTGGCCTACGAGTTGGTGCTACTGGCCGCCGTAGCCCCGCTAATCCTGGACTGGCAGGCCAACAATCGTCGCTGGCCGTTGTACCTGCTGCTGTTCGCACTCGCCGTGAAGTCGATCCCGTTTGAAGTGCCCAACGCCTTCATCACCCTCGACACCCCACCGACCGGCCTCAGCCTCGTCGCCATCTCCCATCGCAGCGTGGGTGTGATGTTACTCGCACTCGCTGTGATGGGACTGGGATGGCCGAAGCGTGAGGTCTGAAATGTCACGGTACAAACTACCCGACGTAGACTCCCTGTAACGTGTTACCGGGCAGCTCGATTTGCTGGAACACGGCTGGCGTACTGGTCTGCGATTGGAGGAAATCCTGGCTGCGGTAGACGTAGACTTTGCCGAGTAAATCGCCTCCCGTGACGGCGAGGTACGGGGTGTTGTCACTGGCTTGCTTGACGACCAAGCTGATCCCACCGCGCCCGTTCGGGTCGCTACAGAAGAAGTTGGCTAACGGGTTGGCTTGGGCGGTCGCCACGCCGGAGGTATTCAACATAGCCGCATCCAGGGCATAGACTCGCGGGCCGCCACCCACACCGGCGCCGAACACGAGATCGGCTTTACCGTCCCCGTTCAGGTCCGCGACGGAGACTGTCACGCCGTTACGGAGGTTGATCGAGTTGGCATCATCGTAGGTAAAGAAGTCGCCCATCAATCGGCGCGGGCTACTCGCCATGCTCGTCATGTCTTTGCCGTCGTAAACCGCCACGCGCGGCCCACCACCTACGCCCGCCGAGACGACGAGATCGGGTGTGCCGTCGCCGTTCACATCGCCGGTTGCAACGTGAGCCCCACCCCGGAACTCGGTGTCATTGAACGCGATGAAGTTGTCCAGTTGCACGAACTGGAGGCCCTTCAGTTTGAAGACTTCGATGCGGGCGCCACCGCCGGCGTCCGGGCTAACAATCAGTTCGGCCCCGCCGTCGCCGTCCAGGTCGGCGGCGGCGAGGTAGATGCCGCCCTTGTAACTTTCTTCGTAAGCGTTGAAGTTGAGGGACACGGCACCCTGCACCGGGTTGGCCGGATCAACTCCCCGAACGACCACGACGTTCGAGCCGCCGCCGGGGCCGTCGAAATAAATCGTGTCCGTGAACCCGTCGCCGTCCACGTCGGCCTGAATCGACCGCGCGTGACCCGTTGCTGAAGCTGGCGTTGAAACGCCGTTCGGTAACAGTTTCCCAACGCGATCCGTGGCGAACTGTTGCGAAGAACCGTCCTTTCCTGTGAGAATCAGCGGGCCAGTCGGGTTAACGGACGTCTGCTGCGTCAGACGCATCAATCCAATACGGTAAGCTTGGGCCGTGGTACCATTCGTACTGCCAATCACAATCACCCGCCCGGCGGGGTCAACCAAAACTTCGCTACCTTGGATCGTGCTGCCTTTCACGCTTTGCGGAAGGGGCAATTTGCCGTCCGGTGACAACCGCGTGTCCGACGTTCCGTCTGCCGTGAAGCGGAAGAGTGTGGTCGCTGGCAGTAATGAATTATTAACGGTGAAGGCTACTGGGTAGACCGGATACGGTGCCGGCGTCTGGATTGCGACGAACACACTGCCGTCAGATTGAAAATTCACTCCCGCGACGGTCAACGATTGGTACTGAGCGTCTTTGATCGACAGATCAATTCGCTCTAAGCCTTTATCGCCGTAGGAACTGTTCGCGTGGCCACTTTTGTCGAATCGCACCAAGTCGAACTCGGTCACATTGGGAAGCCCCGACAAGATGGGAGCCGACGTTGTTGTCCCGATAACGATACGCCCGTTCGGTTGGATGCCGACCCACTGGTTGTACGCATATGGAGCCGAGTAAGGACTGACGATCGCCGGGACTTGGCGGAGCAAAATCTCAGCGTAGCCATCGCCATC
>JAYSXU010000869.1:0-7579 GCA_043716965.1 Fimbriiglobus sp. | reverse complement strand
TTGCACACAGTCACCGTTGCCGATGCTATGACACTTGGGGTGGGGACAAGTATCCAGATTCAGCCACCAAAATATGCCGTGCAAACCCGTCCCGAACCGCCCCGTGACCAGTTCAGCGATTTCGATGGAGTTCAGTTCAGCACGGTTCAGTTACAACTGGGTTTTTCGGAGCCGGTTCAAAGCGCGAAACTGGTGTGGTTACCCGCCCTGAGCCAATCGGCGACCACAAGAATTACGCTGGCGACCACCTTGAGCGAAGACCACACCCGTTGTGCAACCAGCTTCGAGGTTCAAGAATCCGGGACGCTTCAGTTAACGACCGTGTCGAAGTCGATGCTGGTGACGACATTCGTGGCGAATGTTCGGAGTCTTCTGGATCAACCGCCAAGGTTTGAAAAAGTGCTGGGTTTGTCCGGAACGACCCGTGACGCGCGACCGACGGATCGGCTGCCGATCGAAGTCACGGTCATCGATGATTGGGGCGTGCAATCCTTGATGCTGGAATATCGCGTCAACGGTAACGAGGCGATGACGCGCACGGAACCGCTCTCACTACCGGGGTTGGGCAGTCGGCGTGTCGAAGGGCTGATTCTTGTGCCGTTGGAAGGGAAAGTGCGCGAAGGCGACACGATGCAATTTCGCATGATCGCAACGGACAATCGCAACATCCCCGGTCGATCACTCGGCGGCCAACGGACCGCCCACCCCGCTACAGGGTGGTCATCGCTGCGGGTTCTCTCAGGTGCCCGTCCACTGAATGAACAAGAAGTCGTCGCTCATCACACCCGGATTCGAGAGTTGTTGATGGCTGCGGCCAAACTCGGAACGGATGCCCAGGTGGAAATCGAAGCCCTCAAGATTGCTGGCATCGCTGACAGCGGGCTGACACTCGACCAAGGGACACGAGTTAAGAATGCTTTGGAAAAGTTGGCCGAACTCCGTGAACCCCTCGAAAAGTTAGTGGCGGAGCATGACGCCGTTGCGGAATTGCAGCCAATGATCGCCTCGGTCCGCCTCGCACTGCACACCGAAGCCGCCGCAACAGCCGCAGTTGAGAAGCTGCAAAACGAGGCCACATCAACCGGGCGCACGATGGCCCTGACTGCCTCGGGTTCGGCGTTACACGAACTCGTGATGAAGTTGAATCCACTACTGATCGCCAACGATAAACTGCTGCAAGTTCGCCTGGACTTGCAACATCTGCGGCAAATTCGAGCGGATCAATCGGAGCTTGTGGAATTAGCAAGCAAGCCTGGGGTGACCGGAGATGAACTCGTTCGCCGACAACAGGCCATTCGCAACCAACTCGCGGGCACGATCAGCACCAGCGACATTTGCCGGCAAGCAATCACGGCTTACTCTCAACAGCAAATCAAAGAATTTGACGCTTGGCTTCGATCGGTACTGGACGATCAACAACGGTTGAATCAAGCGGCGGACCAGTGGCAAGTGCAATCCCAGCAAGCGTACCTCGCGGAGTTGGTTCGTCAGCAACGGGAACTCGCCGCCCAAGTCGAACAATTCACGCAGCGCACCACGATGGCTGCCAGACTGGCTCAAACAACTCCACTGTTACGGGCACCGTTTGACAAAGCCGCAGACGGGCTGATTCAGGGAAAATTGCTCGATGTCCTCGCCGAGCAAGAAAAGGCCGCCGCCGAATTGGACCACTTCGCCGAACGGCTTGGCAACGCAGCGCTTGTTCGAACGGACCGGCACGACGCGGTATTGCAACTCACCCGTTGGCAAGACGACATCCGCCGGCGCTACGCAGATGCGGTCAAACAATCTGGGGTAGCGACGATCCCGGAAGCGACACAAAAATCGTTCCTCGTTGAACAACTTGCTTTGTTGAGTGTCGTCAATCAGGTCGGGAAGTTGATCGCCGACAAGACCATCATTGTTGCGAGCGACGCCGCGACAACGGCCTGTGATGAGGCTGCCACCGCGTTTCGGCTACGGCAACCGGAGTCTTTGACGACACTACAACGGGCCGTGGATGCGTTGAACCGATTTGCGGCCAAGGTGCCGTCGCACGCAGAGCGGTTACGAACTGCGAAAACTAGCCTCGAATTGCTACGACGCGAGCAAGACGGGATTGGCCGCGAAGTCGATGCGATCCTCAGCAGTCTCGGGCCGAATCCACTCACAATCCCATCGACCAAGGTCGGCGGCATTATCACCAAGCAAACCGAACTCGTTACGAAACTTCAAGAACT
This sequence comes from Fimbriiglobus sp., assembly GCA_043716965.1. Lineage (GTDB taxonomy): Bacteria > Planctomycetota > Planctomycetia > Gemmatales > Gemmataceae > Fimbriiglobus. The sequence goes on along the minus strand of JAYSXU010000869.1, from coordinate 5,360 downwards.
TGAGGTGTTGGACCACACCGCCAGGCGTGGGATTGCGGTTGCGGTCGGGTACCAAGCGATCGCGGATTTGCGGGATGGCTTGCCGTTGGATGTCGGCGTCTCGCAACAAGAGTTTCGGCGACAAATGGACCGGCTGCGACAAGTCTTGGAACGCCAACCCCCCGGCGACGATCAGGCACTCGAATTGGCCCGGATGCAACGCGAAATTGCCGAGCGCATCGCAGTGACACCAGCGACATTCGGTCCAGACGAGTTACGCTTGCTGCAACAAACACAGCGAGAAATCAACCGCCAACTGACCGGGTTACAAGTGATCGGGGCGAGCGGGTTGCATGTGATGGCGATCGAGAAAGCGCAGGTACTCGAAACGGCACTGCGGCGCGCGGAGTCTGAAATACCGCTGCGAAACCAGAGCCATGAGACCTTAGCTGCACTGGATTTATTAGCCGCCCGGATGACTGGGAGTGAGTCCGAACAGTCGCGGGTCCAACGACTGAATCGGGATCGTGCTGCCCAAGCCGAACGCGCAAAAGTGGCGGGAAAGCTTCACAGTAATGCCGAATCGACTGCCGAGGCGACACGCCAAGTTCAACGACAAATCGAGGAACTGGAGCAAACCCGCGTTGGGCAAGCGCAGGCGGCTAAACGGAAGGTACTCGAAGCCCTGCAACGGCTTCGCACCGTCGCGGAACCGGATCGACAATTGGTTTTGCAATTGGCTGCCGCCGAAGCGGTCCAAAAACTGACCGACGAGATGGCACGAAACCACGACCGCACCAACACGATCCGCGCCATCGGACCGCAATTCCCGTCCGAAGCCGAGCAGATGCAACGGCTCAGCGGCGGGGGGTATCTGCCAACAATCGAGTACGCCGAAACGGCTCGTACCCTGGCGAGAAACCAACGACGAATCCGCAACGAAACGGCGGAGATGACAGCGAATTCCCACCGCGTGCCGAAACCACTGGACGCGGATCCAATCGGCGAATTGGCCATTGCGCAGCAACAACTTGCCGATCAATTCAACACACTTTCACCTAGTGTAAAATCTGACAAAGTCCGATCGCTTGCCAAGCAAGCTGTCCGCGATCTTCAAGTCGGCGTCCTGTCCGACGCCTTGCTGCACGTACAAGTAGTGGTGGCACTTTTGAACGAGATTGATGATGCGAAATCGTTGCGTGACACGCAGTCGTCACTCGCCGCCCGGATCGAACAAAACCGATCAGATCGCACCCAGGTGTTCACACGCCAAGCTCGCCGTCTGACGGAGTTGGGTGCCGAGGTGAAACGACTAGCCACCGCCATGCGGACGTTCATCGAACGCGCGCCGCCCATACTGGGGACGGTTGCGGATTCACCATTGTTGCACGCCACGGAAGCGATCGAAAAAGCCGCCGAACAACTCGCCCAAGCGACACGCGATACCAACGCCGGGCGTGGTATCGCCAGTGCCGGGAACCGTCAGGCGGCGCTAAAATTGTTACAGACGGCGTCCGAACTTTTCGACCGACTTAAGCCGCCGGGTGGCACCCTGGTAGCCGAGGAAATCGTATCCCCGCAAGTAGGCGCCGCGTTGCAAAATGCTGAAGGGTTAATGGCGCAGGCGGTTCGAGAAATGTCCAACCCGATCACACGAAACGAATCGTCAAAATCTCTACGTGGGGCAGTGGAGATGTTGCAAGTGGCGATTGAAACCCTTTCACCCGGCCGTTCCGGCAAATGAGCCGACTACTTCTTGGTGTCCGGTGTTTTGGGCCGATCGTAGTCCTTGTTGACGCCCTTCTGACTACTGGTTCCACACCCGATCATTGTCACACAACTCGCCACGAGTAGAACTGCCACGACACGCCGAACCATTGCATATCCTCGTCGATGATGAAGCGATAAAAAACTAAGGGCCGGCCGGGAACACCGGCCGGCCCTTAATTGTCCAACATACCAATTTACTTGGTGGTGGTGGTCATGGTCTTCGTGGTGGCCTTCGTGTCGCTGCCACAGCCGATTGCCGTTGCGGCAACTGCGAAAACGAAAGCGAGAACGAGAATCTTCTTCATGGGAAACTCCTAGATCAAAAAAGTGCGTCACGACATTCGTGACACAGTACTCAAACGAGAGGATTGGACCGGCGGTTCAACCCTTGAAGGCTTTACCAACCGGGGCACAATTCCAGCGCTACCCAATTTCTTGAATCGCGCGGTGTGTCCTCATTTCAATAGATACAAAGCCAGCGGGATTATTCCCCAAAAATTCGGCTCAAGTTTGGTGAAATCACTTAACCAGTTATTTTGGTTCGAGTTATGGCAGAAAATTGACCCAGAAAATACGAAGATCGTACTGAACACCGTGAAGCAAACGCTGCATTTCTCGAATGACGGGAATAAAATCGAACGGATCGGGTTCCAGTCTGTTAGATAATTTCAAGGGTGCGTCGAAATGGGGTCAGCCGGTACGGGTGTCCGTGAACTGATCGAAGCTCACTACGATTCGCTCTATCGGTATGCCTACCGACTGACCGGATCGTCCGCCGATGCGGAGGATTTGACCCAAGACACCTTTAGCAAAGCGATGCTACGGTTGTCGCAGCTACGTGAACCGGACAAAGCCAAGGGGTGGCTGTTTCGCATCTTGCGGAATGCGTATTTGCACAAGGTTCGGGATCAGAAACGGCACCGAACCGTGTCCCTGGAAAGCGTAGGCGACCTTCCCGAATCCGCCCCCGATCCGGCAACCGACATTGATCCGGGGAAGCTGCAAGACGTGCTGAATGAACTCGATGAGACGTTCCGAACGCCTTTGATCTTGTTTTACTTTGAAGATTTCAGCTATAGAGACATCGCGGACCAGATGGATTTGCCGATCGGTACCGTAATGTCCCGGTTGGCCCGCGCAAAGTCGTACTTGCGAAATCGCCTCGACCCGAATTCCGATCGCAAGACGGACGGCTCCCGGAGGGCCTGTGATGGATTGTAATCTCGCCCGCCAACTTTTAGTGTTCCACCGGACATCTGGTCCAAGCGAAATGTCGCGGGATGACGTTACCGCGTTGAATGCCCACGTGGCAAGTTGCCCCACCTGCACCCTGCAACTCCAGCAGCAAGCGGCGTTTGATGCGTCCATCACCAAAGCGATGAAATCGGTGCTTGTACCAACCGGTGCGAAGAACCGCGTCCTGACGGCAACGATCACTAAGCAAACCACCCAGTTCCGCCGCAAGCTGCTGACCGCAGCAAGCCTTGCGGCTTGCTTGATATTGGCCGTGGGTTTTGCGACGGGGTTTTTCCACAACTTGCGGCCCGCTTTCGATACCCACCAACTCGCCTGGACCAACGAGCGGTTTCTAGAAACGCCGGAGCGAAGCGTTCAAGAATGGTTGGCGTCACAAGATTTGCCAACAACGGCGCCGATCGAGTTCGATTACTTCAATTACCTGGAACACAGCAAGCAAACCGAGCAAGGCCGTGACGTCCCCGTCGTCACGTTTGTCATCCGCCAACCGAACAGCCCACGGTACGATTTCGCCAAAATGTACGTGATTACGGACGGCCAGTTCAACTTCAAAAAGCTCAAAGACGACCAAACCAGCCTGTGTACGGTCACGGTCTTACGCGATCCACGCCGACCAGGAATTGCCTGGGTCGTGCTTCACACGACCCAAACAATCGACCCGTTCCGCAAGCCAATTCCCGTTCCCGGTGCCTAAAACCGCCTTCAGTTTTATTCACCACAGAAGGGACTTATTCACCAGTTCTAACGGGTTGGCTGTGCACCTTGCGAGTCAAGCAGATACAATTCGTGGAGAGATGACAGTAGACCTTGGAGGTTACCGTGCTACAGGCAAGTCAGTTTGTGCCGTTCGCCTTCAAAGTCACAATGCGCGGGTTCGACCTGAAGAAATCAGTCGGTCGATTGGCGGCGCGCCTGTTGTCGAGTTATGGGGATGAGGTTGATGATAAGATAGGAAGTCATATCGACATTCGAGAAATTTTTGAATTTGCGTTTCGTGATCGTGGCATACTCACCGTTACCACAAATTGGACACGGTTTGAGGGTACATTCGCGCCAAGTCTGAATTCCTGTCGAGAGCCAAACTTGTTGCCGATTCATTGGGCAGTCGAGCTACTCTCAACGGTCTTCTCAATCCAAGAGCGGCGCCCACTTGCACTCATTTTTGAGATGGTTTGTTTGCTCGACGGGCATACGACTCCTGCAGCGCTGATAGATCAACTCGGCTTATCAGGATCTCTCAACGGTTTTTTTGCTGGCTCAAACACTTTCGAGATTACCGGTGATTCAACCACGTCATTGCCGAATTTGTTCTCGGTTGAATGTGAGTTGACTGCTGGTTGGTTGGCTGACTACATGCCCCCAGAAAATATCGGGGTGATGATGCGGTATCGCAGTCCGGACAATCTCTACGGGGAGTCTGCGCCCGTTGATTACTCGAGATTAGTAATTGACCAGTTTTTCGATGCCGCGCCACTCGAAATGATCAAGCAGCTCGAAAGTTTGTTCTCAAGTGGGGATTCACGATGACGACTTTTGCGTATCAGTGGTCAAGAGCACGTGCATTTCCGTTTCTTGGGCGATCACGCCGCAGCGAAGCTACAACAATCAAGTGGGAACGCCGACCCAACGCGGGAACGGTATCCCGATTTAGTCCACAGGTTACGAACGCAGGTAATGATCCGATTGCAGATGGCAAAGTTCATGAACACCTCGCATACCTTCGGAGATTAGCCGATCAGAAAGTTGTATCGGTGGAGTTGGCCAATAAGGCCAGAGCCGTATGGTTTCTCGCGTTGCTATCTACCAAAGAGTATCTACACCTGCCCGTCCCGGCTGCGTCTGCAATCCAAGGTGGTCCGATCGAATACCACTGGTCCGCTGGGGCACACCAATTATTACTGGAGATTCCGCCCGATGGCCTTTGCCATTGGACGTACAAGAACAAGACCAGTGGCGAACTTTGGGGCGTGGAAACGCCTGCGGATGAAAAGCTGCCTAATAAATTGGAACGGATTCTGTACCAAATTGCGATAGCCGCCAAATAATCAAATGCCACCGGCGTTGCTCACTCTTGGTCTCGATGGCAGTCCGGTTCCAGCCGGAGTTCGGCTGATTCGACTTGCGAACGAACCCCGGTGGGAAAACTTGAGTCCGGAAGCAGTCCGTCAGATCCGTGACGGGAAAGCACTTCCATCGTTCTTTGAACTCTCGTCGGAAGACAAAAAGCAACTTATACCCCGCCTATCGGTCTGGGTTGATGGACTCACTACGGTCGCTCAGGCTGTTGTGCTACTGGGCGCTACCCCTGACCGGCGGGTTGTTCTCTTTTTGAACGCGGATGAGGTTCGGACTGT
>JAYSXU010000868.1:0-2571 GCA_043716965.1 Fimbriiglobus sp. | reverse complement strand
GTGGGAGCTTCAGCAACCCTCATGCTACCTCACCACGGACGGTCCCAGAATCGGCATCAGTCGAGCTAAGGCGGTCGCGCCCACACCCCGCCGGTCACACCCGGCCCATTGGAGTTACAATTATGCGGTTCACACTCAAGGTTTCGCTGTTGGCAATCGTCATGACGGCGATTGGAGCCACACAATCCCAGGCGGCATTCATCCTGTTCACCAACCGAGCCGCGTTCCAGGCGGCGACGGGGACCCTCACCACCGAGACGTTCAATTCGATCGCAACCGACACCTACTTCACGAACAGCAGCCTCGCGTTCGCCGGTACCGGCGTGACGCTCCAATCGACCGGTGGGGCCGAAGCGGGCGCGGGCATCCTCGTGGACGTTCCGCCCTACGTGTTCAACCCAGGGGCCGCCACGATCGACGGGACGGCGCGGGTGAACATGGGCGGGCTGGTGGGCACGTCCGTCGTGAGCATCCTGTTCGGCGCCCCGGTCTCGGCGGCCGGCTTCGACACGCTCAATTACGACGTTAACAACGACTTCTCCCAGGCGTTCATCGGCGCGACCCTGATCGGCACGTTCCCGACGGGCAACCAACAGACCGGGTTCATCGGGGTACTCGACACGTCGGGTGCCACTATCAGCGCGATCGACATCCGCAGAGCGCCCGGTCGCAATGAAACCTACAACGCGTTCGACAACGTGTCGTTCGCCAACGCCCCGGCCAACGCCGTTCCCGCCCCCGCAGGACTGCTCCTCGGGCTGACCGGGCTGCCGATCTTCGGCCTCGTCGCCCGGCTCCGCCGCCGCAACGCCGTTCAAGCGTAACGACCCGCCGCTGTGGCCGCAGGCTCTCCCCTGCGGCCACCGTTGTGACGAAGCTGACCACCTCCGTTCTTCACCCGCCCGACGACACACTTCGCTTCTGCAAGACAAACTCTCACAAGTTGATTCGTTACCCGTTGCCCCGCGTGTGGATTGCGGCCACAATACTAACACTGCCGACCTCATTCCCATTCAGCGGTGTTCGTGATGACCAGCTTGATACGCTTTGCCGGAATTCTTCTCGTCGCTTTGGTACTCACCTACTCCGCCGATGCTGCCGAACCGAAGGTTCCGGCGAAGATCGACTACAACCGCGACGTGCGGCCGATTTTGTCAAACAACTGCTACGCCTGCCACGGTCCGGATGAGAAGGAACGCAAGGCGAAGTTGCGGATTGATACGCGAGAAGGGGCGCTAGAAGGCGAAGTGTTCGTGGCCGGCAAGCCGCAAGACAGTTCGTTGATTCAACGGGTGATCTCCACGGAACCCGAAGAAATCATGCCGCCGCCCAGGTCCGGCAAGAAACTGACTGCTCGTGAAATCGCCATCCTTCAAGAGTGGATCAAGCAAGGTGCGGAGTACGCAACCCATTGGTCCTACACCAAGCCGGCTCGCCCGCCGCTGCCGACGGTCACCGACAAATCGTGGGCGAAGAACCCGATCGACCACTTCATCCTGGCCGAACTCGAACGGCATGGTTTGAAGCCCCAACTGGAAGCGGACCGCACCACGCTGATTCGCCGATTGTCCCTCGACCTGACCGGGCTTCCCCCGAGCGTGGCCGAAGTCGATGCGTTCGTGAACGACCGCTTGCCGAATGCTTATGAAAAGCTGGTCGATCGGATGTTGGCGAAACCCGCCTACGGGGAACATTGGGCACGAATGTGGCTCGATCTCGCCCGCTACGCCGACAGTGCGGGGTATGCGGATGACCCGTCGCGGACCATCTGGGCGTACCGCGATTGGGTGATTCAAGCCTTCAATCGCAACTTGCCATTCGACCAATTCACCATCGAACAACTCGCCGGCGATCTACTACCGAACCCCACGGATGACCAACTGACTGCGACCGCGTTCCACCGTAACACGCTGACCAACAACGAAGGCGGCACCAGCGACGAAGAGTTCCGCAACGTCGCCGTGGTTGATCGCGTGAACACGACGATGGCCGTGTGGATGGGCACGTCGATGGCGTGTGCGCAATGCCACACCCACAAGTACGACCCGATCACGCAGACCGAATACTTCCGCTTCCTGGCGTTCCTGAACAACACGGCGGACGCGGACCGCAAGGACGAAACCCCGGTGCTGAACATCGGCGATACCGTCGTGAAGAAGTGGCGCCGCGCCAAACAACAAGCCACGATTACCCGGCTCGATGTGAAGCCTGCCTTCAACGTGATCCCGTTGGCGCGTGGGACGTATCTGGTTCAACTGAACACCGCCAAGGCAGAGATGGCGAAGCTTCAACCGACGACCACCGTGCCGATCTTGCGAGAACTTCCCGCCAACCAAAAGCGGGTCACGAAGTTGCAATTTCGCGGCAATTACCAGGACTTGGGACCGATCGTAACCGAGGGCGTGCCGGCGGCGTTCCCGGCGTTGTCGAAGGGGGAACCGCTTAACCGCTTGACGCTAGCCAAGTGGCTGATCTCCACTGACAACCCGTTGACAGCCCGCGTCACGGTGAACCGATTTTGGGAATCGGTGTTCGGCACCGGCCTCGTGCGGACCTCCGAAGATTTCGGGT
>JAYSXU010000867.1:0-7605 GCA_043716965.1 Fimbriiglobus sp. | reverse complement strand
CGCGCCGTGTACAACCTCATTCAACAAGGCATCAAAGCCGAAGAACTGGTGCGACGGTCTCGGGCCGATTTAGAACGGCAGATTGCGGACTACTTCGTGTTCGAGATGGACCGCAACCCGGTGGCCTGTGGGGCACTGCACATGTACCCGGAGCAAAACAAAGCGGAACTCGCTTCGATCTATGTCGATCCACGCTACGAGAACCAAGGCATCGGCGGGAAACTCATTTATTATGCTGAGAATCTCGCCCGAACCCGTGGCGTGGACATGTTGTTCTGTCTCTCCACGCAAGCCATCAATTACTTCATCCAACGCGGCGGGTTCAAACTCGGAACCCCGGACGATCTCCCGCCGATTCGCCGCGAGGTCTACGAAAGAAACGGCCGTCGCAGCCAAGTCTTGGTCAAGGTTTTCAATGACGTTGCCAAGCCCGCATCCGATGACATTACACCCGCTCCACGATGACATCGAAAGTAGGGTTATTCCGGCTGTTTCGGTTGTGGCAACATCATGTTGGGCCAATCTAACGGTTCTCGGCATCTTTTGGATTGTTCGGGTTCGCCCAGTGCCGAATTCATCTCGCACACTTTGCCTTTGCGAGACGAATTCATGGCAACGTTTTATCTCCTCCCGCCACGCGAGTGTTTGGAACATGCCGTTGGGCAGTTCGTGAACCGCATCCTTCCGGGTGTTCTGGTACCGGAGAATTTGTGGGCGTGCGTCGTCGAACACCTTGTCGGGTTGCCCAACTCCCATTCCGCACGGTACGTGATTCACCGCGAAGATTTGCCGGGGTTGGGTTCAGTGGATCGTGATTTGGTGGAAGGTTTTGGGGCAGAAGTCGGTGACCGAATCGTCGAAGTGGGGCTGGCGACTCACGGCCAAGACCCGACTGTCCGGGAATGGGTGATGCCAGTCAGTGTTTCCGAATCCCTATCAGTCCGATAGACTAACACCTACAACATTTGGTGACACCAGTAGCCCGGAATCCATCCCATCATGCCAGACCCGCTCGATAACGACCCTTGGGCAGACCTTTACAAAGACCTCGGCGTTGAAGGCAACGAGAAGCCGAAGGCCACGGTTGCCGCCCACCCGAAACCCGCTCCAGTGCCGGAAGTCGAGTCCGCCGAAGAAGCCTTGGCCGAGGAAGGAATCGACGGCGACGACGCCGACGATCCCGAAGGCGAGTACGAAAGCGACGAAGCCAGTGAGGGAGATGCCCCTGGAGAAGCCGGAACGGAAGACGAACCTGGAACGAAAAAACGCCGTCGCCGCCGTCGCCGCCGGAACAAAAAGAAACCGGGCACCGATACTCCAGGCGAAGTGGCAGAAGGCGAAGTGACGCCTTTAGCAACACGCGCACCCGTGGCGATCGCACCCGAAGCCGAGGGCGAATTTGAAGACGAATACGTTGAGGAGGAAGTCGCGGAGACCGTCACTTCTTCCGTCGAAGAAGTCAGTACTGAGATGACCCGCGAGATGATTGCGAACTGGAACGTCCCGTCGTGGGAAGAAATTGTGACCGGCTTGTATCGTCCGGACAGGTAATGCCCACCAAAAGCCCATGAACGATCGTTCATGGGCTTTCCGCGCAACTCACTTCCACTCTGCCAAGTTCAGGAAGTTCTTGAGTATCTTCGGCCCCTCAAGCGTCAAGAAGCTCTCGGGGTGAAACTGCACGCCGTGCAGTGGCCACGTCTTGTGCCGCACGCCCATGATCTCGCCTTCGGCAGTCCACGCGCTGATTTCAAACTCGGGGTTCGTCCACGTTTCTCGCTTAATCACTAGCGAATGGTATCGAGTCGCGTCGAACGGGTTCGACAACCCGGCGAACACGCCGCGACCGTCGTGGTGAATCGGCGACACTTTGCCGTGCATGATCCGCACGTTGCGAATCACTTCCCCGCCGAACGTGTGACCAATGCACTGGTGACCGAGACACACCCCAAATATCGGGACCGTGGCCGCGTATCGTTTCAAGACTTCATTCGAGATGCCCGCTTCTTTTGGCGTGCAGGGACCGGGTGAAATGACGATGTGAGTGGGGGCGAGTGCGTCGATTTGGTCGAGCGTGATTTGATCGTTGCGAACCACCTGCATCGGCAGCTTGGCTTCAATCTCGCCGAAGCGTTGGACGAGGTTGTAGGTGAACGAATCGTAGTTATCAATGAGCAGAATCATGATTGCCGTTGGGGGATTTTTTGAGCGCTGTTCACGGTACTGTCGTAAGTCTTCTTCTCGTCGTCGTTGGCTTCCACAAGGACGTTTTCAAAGTCGGCAATGTCGTACCACGCACCGTCAGCAAAATCGACGACGGCACGGCCACTGTAGTTCACCGTAATGACCCGACCAACGCAAGATTCAAAGCGTTTCAGGTCATCACGCATCCCGGCTTTCACAGTCACGAACCGATCGGACCACGTCGCCCGAAGTTGATCGACAATTGCTTTGTCCGGGATTTTCATACTACCCTCGGAAGGCACGTGGGCCTTGGGTCGGCGGGTCGAAGTCCAGTTGCTTCACGAACCGGCAGGCTTCTGCAGCGCCGAATTCCCGATCCATGCCAGGGTCGTGCCAATCTATCGAAAGCGGGCCGTCATACCCAATTTCGTTGAGTGTCCGGATGATCGCTTCCCAATCCATGCCGCCCCGTCCCGGTGAGCGGAATTGCCACCCGCGCCGGTTATCCCCACTCGGCCAATAACCAGCCAAGAGACCAGAGCGGCCGTCCAAGCTCAGGACCGCATCCTTGATGTGGACATGATAGATGCGATCGGCGAATCGACGCAAGAATGCAATCGGATCAATCCCTTGCCAGTGCAAATGACTCGGATCGAACAAGATCCCAAACTCTACGCGGGCGTTCAACGCATCAATCACAACTTCGGTCGAAAACAGGTCAAACGCCATCTGTCCGGGGTGAACCTCACAAGCGAACCGCACGCCACATTCTCGGGCCACATCCAAGATCGGGTTCCACTGGGCGGCAAATTTCTTGAGCGCTTCCGCGATGAGTCCCGGTTTGGGAGCCGGGTACCCGCAGACATACGACCACACCGGCGACCCCGTGAAACCGCTGACGACGCTTGTGCCCACTTTCTCGGCGAAGCGAAACGTGGCCATCAGTTCTTCGGCAGCCCGCTGTTGGACGCCGACGGGGTTCCCATCACCCCAGACGTAATCCGGCACGAGTGCTTGGTGGCGGCTGTCGATGATGTCCGAAATTGCTTGCCCGACTTTGTGATTCGCAATCACCGGCACTTGGAGGTCGTGCCGGGCCAGTAGATCAAGGCGTGAGGTGCCGTAGCTCTCCTCGCTCAGTCCGCGTTGCACTTCGAGGTGATCGCCCCAACAACACAACTCGAACCCCTGGTAACCCCAATCACTCGCTTTGGACGCAAGCGATTCGAGTGACAGATCGGCCCACGGTCCGGTGAAGAGCAAAATCGGTCGGGGCATTGGAACCATCCCCAGTTCAGGGCAAAAAAGCCCATGAACGATCGTTCATGGGCTTTGGAAACACCTTACCACTGTTGAGACAAATTACAAATTCGGTTTGTCATCATGTGGCTTGGGTTCTGCTGGTTTTTCAACCGCTGGCAATGTTGTCGGCAACGCTGGCGCTGGTGGCACGACTGGTGCGGGAATCACGGGTAGTGACGCCGTTGGTGTTGTGGGGGTTGGGTGTGATGCCGTCGCTCCGGGCGTCATCGGCTTTGGCGGTAGTGTGGCCGCAATCGTTGGCTTTTCGGGAAGCGGTTCTTCGACGTAGATTTCGTCCAGTTCGGTGTCATCAACTTTCTTCCGCATCAGCAAGTAGATCATGGTCGAAGCGGACCAGAAGTAACTGTAACTGAAGCCAATCATCAACATGAACACCAGCACCATCCAGAAGGTGGTCATGCCGGCGCCGATCCGCTCAACCAACGTGATATTACTACGGTAGTCTCGGCCTGCACTCGGATTGGCGTCACTGTAGACGTCAACCGGTTTGCCGCCATCGTCGATCTTGGTGACGACATTCTGTTCGATCGGACTGCCTTTGAGCAGGAGTTCTTTCCAGCCGAACGATTCCGGTGCGTACATGAACAAGTAGTCGGGCCTGCGGTTCGTGTAATCGTTCAGCGGAGCCTGGGAGATCGCCCATTTGCCCATGTAGACCATCAGCGATCCCATGAAAACGACGAAGAGAGTCACCAAAGCACCGTAGACGATTGAAACCGTCACGTACCACAGATAGCTCCACGGAGCTTGGAATACGTAGTTGTAAGATCGGCTTAGCGCGTCAAACGTGTCGCTGCCTTCGGTACTGAGTGTGCAGTACATCAGCGGGTAACCGACCAGTCCGACTAAAAGCACCGCCATGACGATGCCACCAAGAACGACAAGCGGCATCCCGATACCGTAAAGAACAATGTCCCCAATACCAGGGATTAAGGCGATCATGCCGTACAGCGCCATCACGACCACAATAATTGCAATAAGGCCAAGCGGCACGAGGGGCGACAACACGTAGTTCGTGTACCGTGTGGCGACAAACTTGACCGCTTGAATGAGTGTGATTCGGTCTTTACCCGTGAACTGCACCGCAGCAATTCGCGTGATGACCCCACCGAAGAACGCCCATGTCGCTACGCTCCAAACGAGTGCGAGCAGTAGGTAAAGTCGCGTCATCCGGCTCGCGTTGGGATCGAGGAGTTTGACGACTGGCAGCAGAAGCTTTTTGAGCGGTTCAACAAGTACGGGAACCGTGGCCGTCAGGAACTCCTTGAACTCTTTGGAGACCTCAGCCGAATTACCGCCGATGAGCGTCGTCAGTAGCAGATAGGGGTTCGGTCCGCGGTATTCGTACCACGGCATCGTGCGCAGGCGACCGTTCTCGCCGGCGAGGTTGTAAAGTGTTTTCCATTCGGCGAGATCGCGTTGAAAAATCCGCTTGGATTCTTCCTTGTATTCGGCTTCCGTATAGTCCTGCCCGTTGAGTTTCTTATCCCCAACCGACGCCCGCACCGCGATCGGGCCGTAATGCGTGTCGTCGTTCGCGTCGGGCGCTTTCGTGATAAAAATCAAGGAAAGCAAGTACCACCCGATCGACATCACGAGGATGCCGGCGGCGGCGACGAGAAGTTTGCGCGGGTCCAGTGCGACCTGGAACGTGCGGAAGATCTCGGTCCACAAAAACGCCTTCTTGAAGTTGAAAGCGGGCGTTTCACTCGGGCCAACGGCCATACTGGCTCCTCGGGCTAGTGGTCACAATTCAACCCACAAGGTCGGCTCAACACTCGTTGACGGCCGCCGGGATAGGTGGAATTGTAGTCCGACCTCAGAGCATGGCAATCGGTCAATTGCGGTTCAACCCGTTGTCGTCGTCATTTCGTTGCGGGTGTGGCAAACCAGGTGGCCTCCGGGTTCGGGGTTAGACCGAACCCGGAGGCCGTCCCCGTGGGGAACATGGCCGCCTCGGCTTATAAGGCGCCCGGTTAGAAGAAGATCCCGAAGCCGACGTTCACGCCGTGAAGGATGCGGAACACTTGCGTGTTGTAAGCCGGGTCCGGCGAACTGTAGTTGAACCCGATCGGGTCGTGCATGTTCTTGGTGTTGAAGAACGTCCAGGCGTTGTACCCCACCCGCATCTGAACCCCCTCGATCGGGTACCACATCAGGTTCAAGTTCGCGGTGAACGACGGGACAATCCCGAACTCGTTCCGCGAAGTCTTGTTGCCGATTTCACCAGACCCGAGTTCGTACTTCGCCCGCTCCTTGATGATGTTCAGCAGCGCAGCAGCGGTCACGTCCAAGCTGACGGCCAACGACTTGCCCACATACGCTTCGTGGCCGCAACCAATGAACGGGCCGTACATCCGCTGCGACAGTGTGTTGTTGTAGTTCGCCACATCCCGTGAACCGGCTTGGCCCTCGATGTCGAAGCTAACGGTTCGCCACTTGAAGCGTTCCATAATCATGTCAAAGCGGCCACCCGCCAAGCCGTAGATTCGGGAATACTCCGTTTGGAACAGCGGCGTTCGGACGCCGATTTCAACCTGGTTGAACCATTGGTTGAACTGGATGTCCATGACACTGGCCCCGTTCCAAATTCCGTAGAAGTTCCCCCCTTCACCGGGATCAGTCCTGCCGTTGCCGTTCAGGTCGTCCGGGACAGTTTTGACCAACGGCCCGCTAAATTGCGGCGGGAAGTTGTAAACGCCCGACACCAAGAAGGTGTCCGAGAGGTCCGGGCGACTGCGGAAGAACGGCGCCGCTAACGTCGCCCCGGCGTGGTAGTTCTCTTGCGTCAAGTGCGAGTAGCTCGCGTAAATGGACGTGCCGTCATCGGTTTTGTACCCGACCCCGACATTAAAACCGGGTTGCCAGGTCCGCCGGGCAAAGTCGCCCGTGCTCAGTGCCACGGCGCCGCTCCCAATGTACGTGCCGGGTAAGCCCGTAATTAACCCCCGCGAGTCAACCAGACCGCGGTAGGCCACGGTTTGCTTGCCGACGGTCCAAGTTTGGGTGAGAATTAAAAACTCACCAAACGTGTAGACGCCATGACCGCCGGGATTCCCGGTCGGTATCGGAACATTGTTTTGAGGCAGCCCCGGCACCGCATAGTCGGTGACCTGAGCCTGGGCCGAACTGAGCGTACTCAGTAAAGCCGTGATGGCGAAAAGCCAACCCCCGTACATTCTGTGGCGCATAAGCCGCATCCCCCTAAATTGCCGAGGACGATTGAACTCGAAGCAAGGCTCCCCAACCTTACCCCGAGATATGTCCGCCCTGGCGAACACGAACCCCACAATCCTTCAGTGAGCGTCGTGCGTCGTCTGAGCAAAGTGGCTGCGGACCATAACGTGGGCGAACACCCGGTCAAGCCTTATTACCGAAAAACCGCACCTTTCGGTTCTAAATTTTCCGCACGGCTGCTAACAGAGTGAAGATCCGGACGTTAGGTAACATTGAACCCCGTTCGGGACATAACGATCCTTCCGCCCGGTACGTGGATTTTCGGGGGAGATGGTAAAGTCGGCAATCTTCCGAATTGACTGCGCAAGTTAGGCAGTTCACAATGTCTACAACTGATATTGTGATACGGGGCATCGAAGTATTCGCTGTCCCCTGTAACTGGCAAGGCCGCCGACGTCCGTCAACTGCATTCCAATCGCTATGGGGATTGGTCACTCGCTCGATTCTGAACATCCGGAGGCTTGTCATGTTACTGAAAACTGTTCGCGTTCTCGCTGGGACCACCGCCGTTCTCGGGGTGCTTTCGTTAGTGCCAACACTCACTGACCGAGCTGGCGCTCAACAAGGCTTCCAAGGGCAATACCGACCGGCCGGGTTCATGCCACGGACCCAACCGCCTGGTGCATTACGGCCGAATGATCTCGTCATCCCGCCGGGATTAGGGATCTTCGGTGGCGGTGGCCAACAGGGTGGTGGTGGCCAAGGCGGGTTCGGCGGTGGTCAAGGTGGTGGCCAAGGCGGATTCGGCGGCGGACAAGGTGGCGGTCAAGGCGGGTTCGGTGGTCAGGGTGGCGGTCAAGGCGGGTTCGGCGGTCAGGGTGGCGGCCAAGGCGGATTCGGCGGCGGCCAAGGCGGATTTGG
>JAYSXU010000866.1:0-2578 GCA_043716965.1 Fimbriiglobus sp. | reverse complement strand
TATGGTGCAAACAGGATTAAACATCGTTCCTGTCATTGGTGAGCGAGGTTGAAATCTCCTGTCCGGCCCGACTCGGTTTTGAGGAGTTGAGATGAAGCAGCTTTATTCGACTGGCACGTTGAAATCGAACCCGCTCCACACGTTGAACTCGCTGCGGGCCTCGACACTTGGCGTCGGTGTGGACGAACTGAACGCCGCGTTAAACTTTGCCCACTACGCCCTGCCACCGGCACGGACCAACGAAACCGATCGTCCGGCACCCGTCCGGCTTGCCCTGCTCAACTCGACCTCGGGCCGCGTACTCACGCACATTACCCCGAACGGCGGGACTTACTTCGCCCACACGTTGCTGAACGTGCCTTCAACGGCGGACGCGCAACTGGCGATCCAAACCTGGGGTAGCCCGCTGTGGCAAAAGCACGACCCCGACACCGCAACCGACTTGCCAGAACTGCCGTATTTGCCCGTCGCCGATGTGCTGGATGATGCCGCCCTGCGAGAATGGTTGAGCGATCCGTCCCGTCAAGAACTGCTGGAATTTTCGCTGAACGCACTCCTTGGCACAACGAACCAAACGCGGATCTTTCTCGCGGCGACGGCGGATGATGTGGCGAAGGTGGTGTACGCCGTGACCCGCGTGTTGCCGCCGGGGTTGCTCGATGATTTCACGTTCTCGACGTATGAATCCGAACCGATCGCCTGCCCGGCCCGGCTCGTCGGTCACGACACGGGTTCTGCCGAATGGGATCTGCCCAATCCGTGTTACACCGACAACGCGGTGGCCTTCAACCCGGCGTCCGGACGGCGATCGGTGATCGACAAAGACGTGCCGTTCGCCGGGTTCGCGGTGAAGGCGCTGGCCTCCGGAGAATACGGCCCGTTGGACGAAGTCAAATCCACCTGGCAACGCCTGGGGTTGAAGGAGCCACGTCAATTCGACTTAGTCTACCGGCTGACGCGCGGCACCGGCGTGATGACGAAACCGGAAGCCGCCGAAGCCCTGCAACACCCGCCACTGGCAGCGTGGATTTCGACCCGGTCGGATGCGTTGAATCAGTTTCTGGATTGGGCACTGGAAGACCGCGAGTTTGCGACCACGTCGTTTACCCGTGCCGTGCAGTCACTTCGGCAGAAGCAGGACTTCTCCGCCAAGTTG
Source organism: Fimbriiglobus sp. (assembly GCA_043716965.1). Classification (GTDB taxonomy): domain Bacteria; phylum Planctomycetota; class Planctomycetia; order Gemmatales; family Gemmataceae; genus Fimbriiglobus. The sequence continues at coordinate 1,422 of JAYSXU010000866.1, read as the reverse complement.
GGGCAAACCGTCCGCGAAGCCGGCATCAAGGCGTTAAAAGCGAACGACCGCAACCGCACCGCGAATGCGCTCGAAGTCATCCTGCCGATGGTTGCCCCGACCAAGGCGAACGCCGTCTGGGGCGAACTCTGCACGCAACTGACCGAACCGGATCAACTGCCGTGGGAAACTCGCTGGTACCTGTTGCCACGCTTCGTGCGGTCCAAGCAACAGCAAGGCGTGGTCGGCGTTGATCCGTCACTGGCGAAATGGTTAAACGTCTCGGCGGACAAACTCGGCGAACTGCTGGCACTCGATCTGCCAAAGGCGTACCACCTCGCCGCTGCCCGCATCGCCCTGCACCGGGACGGCGAACCCTCGACCGTGCTGACTCGCACACTGGCCCTGCACCAAAACTTGACCCTCACATTATTGCAACCCACCGACGGGTCGAAGGACACCGACCGCCAGTTGAAGTTGTTTGAAACGCTACTTGCCGAAGCACCGAACCAGCCGTGGTTCGAGGAACTTCTTGGCAAAGCCACCGACTACCCCGCAGCATTGTTGAACCGATTTTTTGAAGCCACCCTGACCGCCGGGAAGATCGACGCCGACCGGGTCATCCGTGCCCAAGGGCTACGGTTGCTCGAACTGTTCGCCGGGCAAAGCGGCCTTGATAAAGTCGGCACGCAGTTCCTGACGAACCCACCGGCGGACTTGCTCCGCAACCCGTCCTTGCTGAACTTCTTGACGAAGTTGCTGGATGAACCCCAAGTCAGTGAACCGCTGAAGCAACGCATCAGTGGCGTGAAGGCGATCCGGGGTTATCTCGACTCACCGACATTCACGACTGACGCGATGAAACCGACCGCCGATGCGTTGGCGATCGTGCCGCCCGTGGTGCCCGCTTCGACCAAAGCGGAAGTCTTCGGTGCGGTCTCGGATGAGTTGTTGAAGCGAGCCAACTCCGCGAACTTGCAAACCGATCTGGAAGCGGCACTCGTGAGTTTTGGTTCCGCGTTGGCAACCGATTCGACCGACCTGTACGAAAACTTGCTGCGGGATTTACGCGGTCGCACGGACTTCGGCAAGCACACCAATTTGGTGCCCACCTTCTTGGCCGTGGCGTTAGGTGCGACTCAAGCCCCGGAATTGGCCGGGAAATTGGACGGTCTCGAAGGACACGCCTTTGCGGTCGCTTCCGAGGCGGCCAAACGGGGCGGCAATCGGTTACTCAGTGAAGTGGATCGCCGCTCCGAAAGCTGGCCCAAGTCCGCCCGCACCCAATGGGGCTTCCTACTCGCCGCCGTCCGCCCGCGTGGGTTCAGCGGAGTCCTGCGTGATGTGGGACTCGTCGCCGGAGGTGCCATCGCCGCAAGTGTGCTGTGGCTAGTTTGGATGGCAGTGAAGGGTTAATGGGTATTGAGAGTTGGCAGGACGCGC
>JAYSXU010000865.1:0-2580 GCA_043716965.1 Fimbriiglobus sp. | reverse complement strand
GTTGCCGCCGGACATTGTTGTCGAGACTCGCATCTTGGCGGGTTTCTTCGCGGAGGTGATTGCGCATTTCAAAGGTCGCGTCGCGGGCGTTGAAAACCAAGTTTTCGATGGCTTGCTGAAGGTGCGATAAGTCGCCTCGAACCCACAGCGGGCCGGGTTGCTTTTCGTCGAAAATCCGTAGCTTCCATTTTTCGCGGCCAATCTCGTCCCATGTCCGCGTCGTTTCCCGGATGAGTTGGTTCAAGTCGAGTCGCGTCATCTCTGCCCGGTTCGGGTCGCGGCGCACGGTGCGGAGGATTTCTTGCAACCGTTCGGTCACGGTGCCGAGGGTACTGCGGACTTCGAGAAGCATTCCGGATTGATCGCGGGTCAGGCCGTTGGCCTCAATGCAACGGGCCAACAAATCGTTGGGGCGGACCAGCAGATTCTTAATGTTATGGGCATACGACCCGGCCATGATGCCGATACTCGCATAAAGTTGGGACTTCATTTCCAGCGTCGATTTCTCCGCTTCATCGGCCCGCTTTTGAAGTGTTGCCGCGTCGAGTTGTTGCTCCAACAGTTTCCGGTCGAGTTCATCGCGTGCGCGTTCGGCGTCCTGTTGGCGGACGCGAATTTCTAACAACTCGCGTTCCCGGTGTTCGGCTTCGGCTTGAACCGTCAGGCTCTCGAACTCCCGCCGGCGTTCCCGTTGCAGGAAGCGAATCACGAACAGGGCCGCCAACAACGTGGCTGCCACCAACACGGCCCCGGCCACGAGCGATACCTGTTGCCGTTCCGACTCGCGGCGCTGCAATTTGTTGAAGGCGTGCAACTGATATTCGCACCGAATCCACGCCCGAGAATCGTCGTGATTGCCGGGGCGGTATTCGAGAACCCGGACCCGATTTTGCTTCTGTTGTCGTGGCCGTGGCAGTGGCGAATCCCACGCAATCGACTCGGTCGATTGGCCGTCCAGGATCACTTCCAGCCGATAAATCACGGGGAATGACGGCAGTTGGTTAAGATACGCCCGCGTCGGTTCGGCGAGGCCGCGCATGTGTTCTTCGATCTCATCCCGCTTGTCTCGCAGCCGATCGGGGGTAATTCCGGTCGGGTCTTCCTCACGGAGCCTGACATATTCTCGCACGAGTTCCGGTAGCGTTTTGCGGAAATTCCGCGCCTCGTCGAGCCACTCCCGCACGGTGGCTTCGTCGGCTTCTTCGGACCAATTCGCACGGCTGTACAGTAGGCCCGCCAGCCAGCCGACCAGGACTAGCCACACAAGAATCGCTGGCGCCAACCCTTCGGCGTACATCCAAATGGGCCGACGGGGTTTCAGTATTAACGGTGGTGTTGGGTTGCTCATCCGGGACGCCCCCCGTGGATCGGCGGGGCAGCCGTGCGGTCATCAGGTTGGCGTGGCAGCTTGGGAACAAACGCCGATTTCCCACGGCGTTGTTCGATCTCCAGAGTCCGGATGGGTTCCCAACCGTTGTCCGCGCGCCGCCGGTAAACTTCCAACTTCGCATCGGGCCGTGGCCGGCCAATAGGATTCGGTTCGGCTGACAGCGGCTTGACCACGACGACGTATTCGCCGGTGCCACCCAGCCGTTCGCCGTTGTCATCAAAAAGCGCGGGACGGCGGTTGCGAAACTGCGTGATGAGGTCATCCGAGCGGGTAATGATGCCGCCCACCGTTTGCACTGTTGATTCCGGTGTGGGAAAACACGCTTCCGCCAAAACTCGGCCCATTTCAGCGAAGTGCAATACATCTTCGGTGCTGTTGGGCGGAAGGAGTTCGTAGCCTACTGGGGGTTGCGGGTTCTGGTCCGGTGTGTCCCAACCGACGGGGTTATGGTGCGTGAACAACACCACAGGAACCGGCATGGCGTGGATCGGCCACGCGAATTCACCGTCCCGATAGAACGCATTGACGGGGATGCCGTCACCTGTCACCACAACCAATCGGTCCCGCAGTTGTGGCTCCGATTCCATGATGGTTCGCAACAGTCGCCGGGCGGGAATCGTCACCGTGGGAAGTACCAGGACCGTGTGTTGTGCGGGGTTTTCACGGCAGTAACTCAGGATCGCTTCTGCTGTTTTCGCTTCGTAAAAGTTAGGCGTGCTGAACCCGCCGATGCTGTAATGGACTTCCCAAGTTTCCAAGTGCGCTTTGCCCCGCAGGGCATCGCCGAAGCGTTCGTGGAGGTCGGTGGAAAACGGGTCGTCTTTCCACACTACGCTCAAAACCTTCGGCGTGGCGGTTGCCGGAAGGTTCGGTTTGACAGCCATCAACAAGCCCGACGCCACCGCTGCCGTGGCGACCAATCCGGGTTGTTCCGGATGCAAACGTGACGATTGCCAAGCAAAATCAAGGACGGCTTCGGCCATTTGCCGGTTGGTGAAACAGAAGCGGAACGACCGATCATCGTAGACATCAATGAGATTTTTCCGCATCGGTCGTAGCATTTTTGCGACGTTCGCTTCATCGCTGTCATCGTCTTCAGGTTTCAACTCGTCGGCGGTTGCGGTCGTCAGTAACATCAGCGGCCGGTCACCGTGCCAAACCTTTTGTCGATCCAGCGCGCGGGCTAAATC
>JAYSXU010000864.1:0-7615 GCA_043716965.1 Fimbriiglobus sp. | reverse complement strand
CTTGATCTTGGGGTTCGATTTCGTGCTTTCGTGCTTTCGTGATCCTCCACGTTTTTTTAACTTAGAATCGTCAATCCTACGGCAAACCCAATTGCACTGCGTAAGTCCTAATGACATCAAATCCAAACATATTTCTGGGTGCAGTTCGCTTGACCCTTTCTGGAAATCAGGGAGTGAATCGACTTGGCGGGTCAGAATTCGCTCGAAGTTGCCGGAGTCCAACTCGATCGAGATCGGCCACGTTGTTGATAGCCATTCTGCGCGGGTCGCAATTGAGTGGCAGTGGTGGTTGGTTTGGCCCGACGGAAAGCCGGTACAAGTTCGATCGGCTGGCGGCTCGATGTGGAGTGGCGAGGCCGCCACCTTGCCGCCCGGCGTGTGCTGACTCAGGGGCACGATCGTCCGGCACGCCGCGAGGACATCGGGGCGCACGGGGGCCACGACCCGGCGGTTGCCGGCGTCAGCGGCCGCCCACACCCGGCGGACTGAGGCCTTCGACCCCGCAACGGTCCGCCATTCGTAGGCTCCCAGGATCAGGGCACCCGACTCTTCTCGGGCCGGCCTGGGTTCCGGTTCGCGTCGTCGCGGGGGAGATCGTTGGCGGGCGCTTGGGGCCACGAGCGGGACGGCCCGGCGACCCGGACGATTGCCTGCAGGGCGAGCCGCACTGCGTCTGGCCACGACTCGGCAGCCATGTGTGCTTCGCGGAATTTGGTATCATTCACGACGCACCCATTCCGTCGCACCGAACACCCATTCCCGAACACAGTCCGTCACCGCACGTAACCATTCGTCGCCGACGCCGTGGGTGTAGTTCGCGTCGATCGCGTCGTCCGTGTGGCCCATGATCGTCCGGATCGCGTTAGCGTCTGTCGTGGCGTCGGCAGCCGTGCGGAACGTGTGCCTTAAAGTATTGAAGCCGACACCCCAACGCTCAATCTGAACCTGCCAGAGCAGCTTGCCGAACTCGTGCGCCGCCGCCGTGGCCGACCCCTCGCTGGCCCACGGGTTGCCGTACTTGGTGACGAACACCGCCCCTGTTGCGGCTTCGGCTTTCGGCGTGGGTCGCTCGGCGATTGCTTCTCGCAAGGCCGTTACCGTTTCGGGCCACAACGGGCACCGCCGCTCGATCCCCGTCTTTGGTCTGGGGAACTCGACCCACCCTAACTCCAGGTCGGGGGCAGTTAACGGTAGGGTGCCGCAATCGGCGTTACCGAACCCGCAGTTGATGCCGAGCAGCACCATCGCCGTCAGCGGGACCGGGGCTTGTTCGATCAGCTTTCGCACCTCGTCGGCGGCGAACAGCTTCTTGCATATCTTGGTTTTGTGCTGTCGTATCACCCGCTTGTTGGGCTTCTTGAACTCCGACCCGAACTTGACGACCTTTTCGATCAGCCCGTACTCAACGCCGCTCCTCAGGCCGGAGAAGTCGTTAGTGCCAAGGTCTTCTAACGGCCCCACCTTGCCGAACGATTTTACGAGCCTGCCTGTCGTGAGTTTGTACTCGGCGAAGGTTCGGGACGTTAATTCGCCAGCGTCCGTCTTCCGCTAATTATCGGTCAGGAATCGGTTGCAGAGGTCCGCCACGGTGAGAGCTACGGTGCCGGTTTTGACTTGAATGACTTCGCCATCAACAAGCGTTGCTCGGCGCTCCCGCCCCGCCCGATCGTCTTCATGTACGTCGTAATAAAGGGCAAGGGCTTTCTTCCAGCCGTCGCCCCGTAGTCTCGTCATTTTGCCGTCAACCATGCTCCCCCATCGACCTTAGTAATAGATCCGCCCGTTGATCTTTTTCTGCCACTTCCCACTGGCATGGGGCGTCAGTGGAAAATCAGCGTAAGGCTTCTTGGGTCGATCTTCGGCGGATTTCGCATTCCGAGACGTGGCTTTTCCGGTAGACTTAACCGTCATGGTGTGACTCCTTCGTACTGGGTTGGAGTTTCGTCGCCTTCGTCTTGGCAACCAACGCGGGTAACTGACTTGTATGTAGTTCGCGAGAAGTATAGGAGATTCGGCCACACCAATAAAACAGCATAATTTCCAGCATTTTGCCCCCGTAGCTCAGGGGATAGAGCATCGGTTTCCTAAACCGAGGGTCGCAGGTCCGAATCCTGCCGGGGGCACTTGAATCGGGATCGCATTTTCGCCTGTAAAACACTTGTTTTCAAGCACTTCGACAGCACTCTTGACTTCCATTGGGTACTCGTTCGTATTCTCAGAACTACTCAATTTTCCTCTTCCTTCCCCGTTGCTGGGGGGAAGGTTCACGGTCCTACCCATGGTCTTCGGTTCACAAAATTCTTGGGTTCCCGTGCCTATTCTGGGTGACGTCAGGTTGAGCTTTGCGAGTGCCGTGGCGCTGTCGTGTAGGCCGACGTGGGCGTAGCGGTCCATCGTGAGGGTGATCGTGGAGTGCCGGGCCAGTTCCTTCGCGTCCTTCGGGTGCACACCCGCCTTCACCAGTCCGGTGATGAACCGGTGGCGGAGGGAATGGAAGTCGGCCACGCGGCCCGCACGGTCCCGATACGTGAGGAAATCCGATGCGGCCCGCTCTTCCCGCTCCTGCTCACTCTTGGCTTCACCAACCCAACCAGCGCGGGCGTTCGCCAAATCACGCTGAATGAGATCACCGGCTTCGTTGTGCTTCGCCCATTTTCAAGGCCAGACTTGTTGATCCGTTTGCTTCCCGTTGAGCCAAGAAATCAGGAAGGTTACCAGTTCAGCATGAAGCGGAATGACATCTTCACGGCGGTGTTTGGAGTACGCGGCGGCCACAGTGACCGTGGGCGGGTTGCCGGTAAGGGCGAAGGAGCCGACCGTCAACGACGCGAGTTCCGACGCCCGTACCCCCGTGGCGGCTGCGGTGAAATACAGTGCGGCCCGGGCCGGGCCGGCCATCTTGCGAAATGGCTTCCCCGTTGTTGCCGCATGAACGAGCCGGGCAAATTCGTCATCGGTGAGTGGGCGTCGTTCATGGCGGACATCGACCTCGGTGTTCACCTTTGCCAGGAAGCGAAACGGGTTCTCGTGGACACGTCGAGTCTTCACCGCCCACGAGCCGAACGCCTTGAGTGTCGTCACGTAGTGGTTGAACGTCCGGGCGCCGATCCCCCCGTTTTTTCGTGTCTTTCCCCGTTTTGACGTCAGCCAACCCGAAACGGCTTCGGCATCGAGGTCGGACAACCGCAGGAACGCGCACCCCGCGAACACCCTCTCGCACCGCGACGTGGTCTGTGCGGCTTGCTGATCGGTGTTGCCGAGTTCCGCGTGGTACCGGCGGTAAGCGTCGATGTGGTCGGCGAGCGGGCTGGTTCGGTGCGCGGCGTAGTGGTCGATGATGCCGGCCTTCTGCCTCTCGACTTTCTTCAACACGTCGTTGAGCATCATCTCGGCCGCAGCCCGGTCGGTTGAGAGGGAGACTTCGCAAACCTTCCCGTTCGCGTCTTTGTACCGGGCGACCCAACTGTCAGAACGAACACGGCACCGGGTTCCGTCCGGGGTGATTACCGCCACCACCGGCTTCCCGTCGCGGCCCGTGTACTTTGCGGCGGGCTTGCCTTTGTGAACGATGCGAACCGCCTCTTCGGGAATCGGGCGGGTGTAACACTTGCGACGAAGGGTAGCCACGAGGTTCTACTTTCTAAAAAAGTGCCAACCCCCAATCCCGTGAGCTTCAGAAGCACGGCACCGAGAGGTGGACTTGAAAGGAATGAAGTATACCTGACGGTCAACGCGGCGCGTCAGGTCCGTTTGGCGACGGTCAAGGGTAATTGCGGTCAATCGGGGAGCATTTGCGATTGCCAATCGGGCGGGAGTTGGATTTTGCGTGGCGACGCGGGTCTGGCGGAAACATCCCCCGGATCCCCCGCATCCCCCTTGGGCGAGGTCGCAGGCGGGGCGCCGACCCGTTGAGCGGACCACCGGACGGAACCGTTCGTCTTACTGGCCTCAACCAGCCTCAGCCCGGCGAAGTTGCGGTGCTTGAAGCTCCGCAGCTTGTACGCGAGGCTGCGGCCGTCCAGCCGGCCGCAGAGTTCCTCGACGGCGGAACGCATGTCCGTCAGGTACTCGGGCGGGGAGGTCGGGAGTTCTTTCAGCCTACCGATGATGTCCGCGGCGGTCAGCCCGCGGCCCTGGTCGTCCATGTGCAACATCCCGACAAGAATGGGTTTCATCGCGGCGGCGTCGCGGTCGGCGTTGGACTGCATCGCCTCTCGCGTCTCGCCGGGGTTGGGGAGGCCCGCGAAGACGATCACGTCCCGGACCATCGACCACCCTTCAAACGACCCCCAGGCCGAAAGATTTTGGGACGGCTTCCCGGCCGCGTACCACGCCCGCAACACCGTCAGCGCGGCGGAGAGCAACGCGCCGCGGTGACATCGAACGTGGTCGCGCAGGTTCGGGTACCTAAAATCGGATTTCGTTTCGGGCCTCTCGTCGGCCGTTTCGAGGCGGACGTGGCACACGCGACGCGATGTGTCCGCGCGAAACTGCACGTTGTTCCCCGTGCCGTACCATGTCAGATTCAGTGGGCCGTCGAAATTGCGATTCCCGCCCAGGAGGCGGTCCTTCCACTGGCAGCTCGTGAGCGCGTTGTCGAGGACGTCGTTCCCCACGTTCCCGGCCAAGTTGTCGAGGAGGACCATTCGTTCGCCTTCGACGGCCAGGGACGTGATCTTCTTCCGCAACTCCTCCCGGTCGTCGGTGTACGCCATCGTGGCGAACCACCGGCCCGTGACGATGAGCGCGATCACGTCCGCCAGCAACCCCTTGCCAACGCCGCGGACGTTCCCGTCGATCAGGAACAGCGGCGCGGGGCCGTCGAACGCGAACCACGCGAGCGGGGTCAACAGCCCGGCCAGCCACGCCGACCGGTGCGCCGGCGTCTCGAACGGGAAGTCGACCAGCGGGTCGAACAACACGCCCAACGCGGCCTTCACGTCGTCGGGCCCGGGGTTTTCGGGAACGGTGAGCGTTAGCTCGGTCGGCGGACAAACGAAGAGTCGGGACCGCGGGTGGTACCCCGGCTCGGTCAAAAGGGTGCCGTCGGCCAGGATTACCGGGTGCGTTACGACCCCGGTGAGGTGGCGAACGTGGGCGAATTCGCTCTGCTGGTGGACGCCGCTCACCAGCCACGTCGTCGGGTGCGCGGGCACCAGCATCGCGTTTTCACCGTATCCGAGGATTTTCTTCAGGCGGGCGCGGCGGGTGATCGTCTCGCGGAGCAAGGCCGGTGGGAACTCCCGGATGACCGCAGCACCGGGTGGCCTCCGAACCATCACCCCCTCGTGGCCGGCCTCGGTTTCGACCACGTGGACCAGCATCCCGCCCCGCTGGTAGATCCTCCAGTCGGGACTGATCGCGTCGACCGCCTCGCCGATGACGCGGTGCTCCTCGTGGTCGATTAGGATCTCGGGCCGTTGGTCCGCTGGGTTTTGAAAGGACGTCGCGTGGGCAATTAAGTCATTCAGCCCCTCGCGCCCGGCGACGATCAGGAAGTCGTCCAGCCCTTGTTTCCCGCCGTCTTTGGTCGGGGGAATGCGTAAAAAAAAGACTTTCGCGTCAGCTCTCGCCAGCGTTTCGGCCAGTTTTCGCTCGGCCCACTGCACCTCCGGCTTGCCGGTGATGTCGGAATCGAACGCGATGACGACACTTCGGTCCTTCCACGGCACATCCGCTAAGTCGGCAATTAACTCCCACGAGCTATCGCCTTTGCTGGCTTTGTCCTTCGAGCGTGGCTTGTTCCACCCGTAGACGCCGACCAGGCCGACGCACGGGAACCCTTCTTGGTCGGCCTTGGCCGCCTTCTTTTCGCCTTCAGTTACCAAGATCGGCTTCGTCGGGTCCGCCAGAACGCCCCGCGTTGCGGGCGGGAAATACGCCCGATTGGCTTCCCCGATCGGAGACTCGTATTTGATCAGCTTCCCCTTTTTCTGTTCCCGCGGCTTGTCGGGTTTGACCCGCACGTACTCCATGCATTTCCCGTCTGCGGTGTTGAACGGGATGCCCAACACCGGGCCGCCGTTTTTCGGCGGCGACGGCCAGTTGAGCCACTTTGACCAGACCGCCGGGTCGCGTTCCGAGCGGAAGTTGCACCGGCGGACCTGCTCGTCCGACAGCCCGGAACTCCGCAGTTCGGCGAGGTGGTGTGGCAAGAGCGTCGCGAAGTTAGCTGTTGCGGGTTTTTGGTTCGTGTTTTCATCGGACCGGTCGTCGCCGGGTGAAGACCCGTCGGGTAGAATGCTCATACTTGACTCCACGCGCAACGGGTCCGGGGATGCTTCGCAGGCGCACCCGGACCCGCTGCGGTTTGTTAAGACGAATGTTTGGTTCGGTTGTTGCGGTTGATTTGGTGCCAGGCGGCGGGCCACGTTTCGACGGAATACAGTTCATCGCCGTTGCGGTGGGCGAGCCACGCCTCGACCTCGGCGCGGTGCCACCGGAGGCACCCGCCGATCCGCACCGGCTTCGGGCCGACCTTCCCGGCGGCCTTGTGGCGGTCGAACGTGCTGGCACCCATCGACAACATCGCCGCAAACGCGGTGCGGTCGATCAGGGTTGGAGGCAACGGGAACGCAGGGACTACGGGTGAATTAGCCAAGGGCCACCCCCGTTTCGCCCAAAGCATCACGTTGAATCAGGCGATGTTTCGGCGGTGGGTAGTTCGCTTTGCGTTGGGCAACGCGAAGAAGAGACTTCAAAAGTTCCCGGCGGCGACTGGCGTCGGCGAGCAGGACGCGAACCGTGTCCGGATCGGGAACGGCTTCAATCGGGTCGGGTACATCGTCGAGTTCTTGCACGGTACGGCCTCCGTTCGATAAGTGAACGTAGGCATTCTGCAATCACGCACTCCGCGTTGAGTTGATGGGCGACTCCGTCTTTCCGGAGTGTGGTAAAATTTATCCGGATTGCTGCCGTTTCGTGATGTGACGAGTACGGGCGTCGGACGTAAGAGTCCAGGGAATACCGATTTTTTGCAGCTTCTTGTTCACTTGAGATGTGCGAGCGCTAATGGTTTGGGTTAAAACTTCCTCTTCAAAAACTGGTCCTTTGAGAGCGTCATACCTAGCCGAATCACGGTTCCACATGAAGTCGATTAGGCGGAAAACAACACCCTTGGGGATGAGATGCCGCTAGCCCTCCCACCACAACCAACACCCACCTTCCGGGCCATCACCCGTCGATTTGGACGACACCCCGGTTTTCAACTCCAAGGTGCCTCCCGGTGTGGATGCCACCTCAGTTGTCCCTTGGGCTCGACGCACCGAGACGATGCGACCGAGTTGGCTTCGCAGCCGGGGAATTATGGTGTTCGGGTCGGGAGGGCAATCAGTACCCATACTCATGACGGCGAAGACGAACGGGCCACGAGGCGCTGTCGGCGCCGTATTGCACAGGTCACGAAGCGATCGGAGTGACCCGATTGCCTCCCCGAACACGTCTGGCGTGGCCGAAGCGAATTCGAGTTCGCCCGCCAAATAAGCCGCCTCGGCGTCTCGAATTCGAGCGCAGACAATAGACCCGCTGCACGATAGCGAGTTTCGCGCTATGTTATCCGGATGAGCCACACCAACCGCTTGAAGCGAACGCCGAAGACGTTCCGCCAACTCACCGG
>JAYSXU010000863.1:0-7623 GCA_043716965.1 Fimbriiglobus sp. | reverse complement strand
GGCGTTACTGGATTTGAACCAGTGACCCCTACAATGTCAATGTAGTACTCTAGCCAACTGAGCTAAACGCCCCTCGACCCTATTTTGATACCCTGTTTCGCGGTGCGGTCAAGGCGAATCGGCTGGAATTTGTGGCTGCAACCGGGGTGGCTCGGTCGAAAGTTGATCCCGGACCGATGCGGAACGGGCTTCGCGCAAGAGGGGGTCGTTGCTGATCGGTTTGCGGGTCCACGAACATCCGCATGGCGTGACCCACAGCACGCACGTCGTCAGCAACAAGATTCCGCGTGGACTACCGCGTGTGGCCATCGCCGGTCACCACGTACTTGTAAGTGGTCAGTTCCCGCAACCCGCACGGGCCGCGGGCGTGGAACTTGTCGGTGCTGATCCCAATCTCCGCTCCCAGGCCCAGTTCAAAACCGTCGTTGAAGCGCGTGCTGGCGTTCACGACCACGGCGGCGGAATCGACCGTCTGAGTGAACCGGCGGGCCGTCGTGATGTCGCGGGTGACAATCGCATCCGTGTGCTTGGAGCCGTAGTGGGTGATGTGCCGAATCGCACTTTCCAAATCCGGGACGACTTTGACGGCCAGAATCAGGTCGAGGAACTCGGCGTGATAGTCGGCGTCCGTGGCGGGCATGGTGCCGGGGACCAGCCGCACGGTTTCGGGACAGCCCCGCAGTTCGACGCCGTGTGCGATTAAGCTGGCTGCCGCGTGCGGGAGAAACTCGTGGGCCACGGATTGGTGAACGAGCAACGTCTCGGCGGCGTTGCACACACCGGGGCGTTGGCACTTCGAGTTGATGATGATTCGCTCCGCCATTGCCAAATCGGCGGCGGCATCGACGTAAACGTGGCAGTTGCCCAGGTAGTGCTTCAACACCGGCATCGTGGCCTCGGCAGCGACGCGGCGGATCAGACTTTCCCCACCGCGTGGAATCGTCAGGTCAATGAGGTCGTTCCATTTCAACAGATGCCCGACGGCGTCCCGGTCGGTCGTCGTCACCAGTTGAACGGCGTCGGCGGGCAATCCAAACTTTGGTAGTTCGTGGGCCATCAACTGGTACAGTGCGGTGTTCGAGTGCAATGCTTCCTTGCCGCCGCGGAGGATCACGACGTTGCCACTCTTCACGCACAACGCGGCGGCATCAACGGTGACGTTCGGGCGGGATTCGTACAGGAAGAAAATCACCCCCAGCGGCACGCCGACTTTCAGCACCTGCAACCCGTTCGGTCGAACGCCACCTTCACGCACTTCGCCAATCGGGTCCGGCAACGCAGCCACTTGGCGTAAGCCATCAATGGCGGACTGAATCCGGGCAGGAGTCAGGGTGAGGCGATCAATCGCAGCCGCGTTCAATCCGTAATCGGGCGCTGCCGCGACATCCCGGTTGTTCGCAGTGATGATTGCATCCGACTGTTTTTCAAGCGATTCGGCACAAGCCAACAACCACGCATTTTTCTGGCCGGTCAGCACGCTGACGAGTTGCTGTGATGCGGCTTTCGCCCGTTCCGCGAGGTTGCGGCAATAGGTTTCAACTTCGGTCACGGCGTCCTCGGTGTTCGTCTTTGCGAAATCGCTTCCCACATCACGGCGGCATCCCGCGTCGGGGCCACGTCATGGACGCGAAGAATCTGGGCGGAGTTCGCAGCCACAGCAAAACAGCCGACGGCCAGTGAACCCGCCATCCGGTCCGGGGTGTCGCGGCCCGTGATTTTGCCGATGAACCCTTTGCGAGAGATCCCTAAGCAAAGCGGGCGACCAATCACTTGGAAGGCGTCAAGATTCGCCAACAGTGTCAACGAGTGGTCGGTGAACTTGCCGAACCCGATGCCCGGATCAATCGCAATTCGCGTGCCTTCAACGCCGGCTTCGATCAGTTGATTCACCTGATGCTGTAGGTAATCCCGAACCTCCGCGACGATGTCATGGTATTGCGGGTCGTCGTTCATGGTTTGCGGGGTGCCGGGCATGTGCATGACGACCAACCCGGCATCGGTCTCGCTGGCCACGCGGATCATCGCCGGGTCACGGAAACCACTCACGTCATTGATGATCGCGGCGCCGGCATCGTAGGCCGCACGTGCAACCTTGGGCTTCGTGGTATCGACGGAAATCACGGCATCTTGATTTTGACGAATCAACCCCCCAATGACGGGGATGACCCGGCGCAGTTCATCCGCTTCCGTAACAGGTGTTGCACCCGGTCGCGTGGATTCCCCGCCGACATCGAGAATGTCTGCCCCGTCGGCGATCATTTTCAAGCCGAAATCAATAGCCATCTGGGGATCAACGAATTGGCCACCGTCGGAGAAACTATCCGGCGTGACGTTGACGACGCCCATCACCAACGGTCGATGGGTGAGCGTGAAACGGTGGTGGCGACAGTGCCAGACGAGCGGTGTCATGGTGTTGTGATACGGTGAAGCTCGCGTCAGGTGAAGCCTGAGGACTACCACGGCTTTTCCATCATGTTGACGACATGGCGGGCAATCTGTTGGGCAGCGGCTTTCGCACCCGAGTCCGTGCTACCACCCAGTTCCGGCAACACCCGGCCATAACCGTTAATTGTGATTGGCGCCGCCACGGCGTCAGGTGCCGGCGGCAGCGGGGCTTCGCGGTTCGGGTCGAACGGGTTGCTCGGTGCTTCTTGGAACGTCGGCTTCCGGCTGCCGGTCAGATTCCGCCCAGTCCGGTTGTCCCGCCAGACAACTTGGCACGCGATGACCACGTCGTATTCCCGAATGAAGTTCAGCGGCGTGCGGTTCTGCGGCGTTTTCGTTATGTTGGTGACCGTCCCAATCAGTTCCGTGTCGGCACGGGTCGGATCGGAGATGACACGAATCGGCGACTTTCTCGCGTTCAACTCCCGGACGATTTCTTCCGTGATATCCATTTCGACCCCGCGGTACGGGTTCGTGTGAAACGTGGTGTTCTTGAAGACCGGGATGTAAACGGAACGAATGTTCGGGTCGAACGGCGGCACGGTCGAGTAGCCGAACAGCGAGAAGTTGCCACCCGACTGACACCCAATTGCCGACACACACACCGCCAAGACGATGACGGCGAGGCAGTTGCGGGCGAGACAATTCTTGAACCACGAATGGCCAGTTGAAACGCTTTCGCTAGCTGAAAACAGGTCTGATTGTGTCATGAAACACCGCCGATTCAACGAGGGTTGCTGATGTCCGGCGGAAGCGCTTGCGGCACCGCGCCATCTTTCGGGTTCGGGGCGATCGGCAAGGGTTCAGCCGCCGCACTCGGGTCGGTTGGCTTCCCGATCAGCCGACCCCATTGGTTGCGCATGAAGTCCACTGGATCGTTCGTCGGTGGCTTGGCGTTTCCGCGTTCGGCTTCCATCTGCTTGCGGACCACTTCGAGGGCGTCCATCCGTTGCTTGGACACGTCGGCGTACTTGGTGCCGGGGTGCTGTCGGGTCACGAGTTCGTAGTAGAAGTAGGCGGACGCGGGGTGGCGGGTCCGTTCGTAATACTCGGCCATCTTGAAATACTTTTCGGCGAGCTGCATCCGCACGGCCATCTTCTGCCGCGTCATCTGCGCGGACTTCTCCGGGTCGGTCGCGTAGCCCGGCATCGTCGCTTCGGCGTGGTGAATCAGTTGCAACGCCTCCGCCGCTTTGCCCGCATCATAAACCGCTCCGCCCGTGCTGTTGTTCTTCGCCATGATGGCCATGTCGAGTGCTGCTGGGCGAAGCTTGCTATCTTTGTGCATCTCGACAAGCTGGCTGAAGTAGTGGTCCGATTCGTCGAACCGTCCGCGATAGAAATTCACATAGCCTAGCCAGAACAAGGCACGGTCCGCGTTGGGGCCGATGCCGTCGTGGGTTTGGACGTTATCGAGTGTTTTGAGTGCTTCGCCTTCGGTGTCGAAGAGGGGTCGTTTGCTGTCGAGTACGTTCGGCATACTGGGGCGCTCTTGCCACCACGGCACCTTCTTGCCGGACTGCTCCGCTTCAATTTCCGCTAGCGTGTCTTTTTCCAGCCATTCGTAGGCGATGGCGTACATCTGGTTGCACGCCCGTTCGCGGTAGGCCCCAAACGTGAAGTCTTGCAACAAGCGGTTGTACGACGCGACGGCAGCCGGATATTTCTTCTGCTCACGCAGGCTCTCGGCTTCCATGTAGCGGGCTTTTTCGGCTAGCAACGCGGCGTTCTGAGTGTTGTCGGCGATGTCCGCGAAGAGTGTTTGCGCTTTGTGATGCTCGCCCTTATTGAACAACTCTTCCGCAGCGGCAAATTTTTGCTCGGCGTTGGAGTCGTTGTAGGAGCTGGTGAGCAACGACCGGGCCGCGTTGTAAGTCTTTTGACGCGCAGTCGTCAGTTGCTGGCACCCCGTGGACGCGACCACGAACGCGGCAATCAGTACGCCGAGTTTTGCCCGGTACGGTTTTGCCCAGTATGCAGTGGTCCAAACTTGTCGAGCGTTGAACATGGCGTTGGTTCCCCTCGCGTTCACAACCCCATCCTCGGTTCGCACTCGGTTTCGGTCACGATCCATCGAGATACCCGAGTAATCGTGGTCGGCGACCCAGCACATAACTCACCGTTTGGCCTAACGTCTGGCGCACTTCACGCCTGATAGCACCAGGTAGCGTCGGTTCGCCGTTTGCCAACGTTCGCAAACCATTCCACGCACCCTGTGAAAGCGGTCGATGGTCACGGCTTGCGGGCAGGCACGCGGAACAAATCACGCCACCAACTGCCGGGCTGAACCCCACCCGATCTTCCCCACGGGCTACGCCCGAGAGGTCCCGTTCGCACCCGGCGCAGGTATCGAGTCGCGGCATATAACCCAACTCGCGGAGCCAGACAAGCTCAAACGCCGAGACGCGCCCCGCCCGATCCACCGGGGGTTGTGCGAACGCCCGAATCGTTTCCAGCGCGGCATCAAATAACCCCGGATGGGGATCGTAATCTTGCGTCGTATCCAGGAGTTCGGCGACGTAGTACCCGGCATAAAGTGCGTTCAAATCGGTTCGCAAATGCCCGAACCGTTCCGCGACTTGGGCTTCGATCAACAAGTCCAACCCACCGCTTTTCCGGATGAACACGACGTGACAAACCGACAACAAATCAAACGCCACCTCAAAGTTCGACCGCAACCGCCGCCCCCCTTTGGCCAGCGCCCGCACCTTGCCAAATTCGCGCGTCCACAACGTCGCAATGCGGCTAGTCTCACTCCAGTCCGTCCCCCGCACGACCAACGCCAACGCCTGCTCCGTGGGCGGCATGTTCCTTCTCGTGGTGAAGTGAAGAACCCGAACCAATCGCGGTACTGTTTCCTATACCGACAAAGATAACGGGTCTGGCAGATTTTTCGGGCGAATTTGTTGGTCGTGGTCGAGAAGGCTTGGCGACGTGGGCAGCGACACTCGACTTTTGACAGGATTCACAGGATTTGACAGGATTCAAATCTGATCTTCAATCTTGTAAATCCTGTGAATCCTGTCAAAAGTCTGATCGATCTTTCCGATCGTTGTTGCGATTGTAATGCCGGGCCTCGCAAAGCTTCGACCACGACCTACAAAACATCGCGCGTCTCATCCGGACCCTGTATTCGGATGGCCAACATCTCGACTCTCCGATCACTCCGGCTTCTTTACCACGGGGATTTTGCCCCGGAGCAGTTTGTCGAGTTCGACGCGGATTTCTTTGGTGTCGGCGGACTTGATGATGGCGGCATTGGCTTTGTCGAGGAGGTCGCGTTCGAGGTGAGGTTTGGCTTTGCTGATGAACTTGTGCAGCATGTCGCCGACGGCTTTGGCCGCGATGCCATCAAGGCCGGCGGTGTGTTCGACGACGAGGTTCGTGTAGTGCAAATCGGCTTCGGTCACTCGGACCCGTAACACGGCGACGGGCAGTATTTGCCCCGGTTGCGTTTCAAGTCGGGACGTTAATTCACAGACGACCCGCAACGCCACCCAACAGCGTGCCCGTGTTTCGCCACTGTATATTCGCACGCCGGATTTCCACAACTGTTGGTCGTAGAACATCCGCACGTTCATGCCGATAAATGCTTCAAACGTGGTCTTGCCGGGTTCCGGGGACACGATGTTGCGGATGCCCAGGGCCAACGTTTCGTTCGGGTTAATGGCCTCAGTACGGACTTTTTGCCAGTGGCCATCGTTCCGCATGGCCCGATTGGGTTCAGGCTTCAACTTGTGCCATTTCATCCCGACCAACACTTCCCGCTGTTTGCCCCAATCGTGTGCGGTTTCGGCCATCGGTGTGGGGATATTCGCCAGCAACAAACCCCGCAACAACTGCGTGAGATGTTCAGCCTCAACCGGAACCATCGCCGGTGCGTCTGGCTTGGCGATGGCACACGGAGTACCGGCCAGTAAGAGCAACAGGGTGAAAATGGCAATGCGAATCATGGTGAACTCTCGAGGTGGACGATGACCGAACTCGCAAACCGGGGAAACTTGCCACGGACAAAGTATTTAAGCATTGCTTGTTAGCCCGACGCGCCAGCGAGGGGTTTACCCAACTCTCTTGTTAGTCTACCCAACCCTCGCTGGCGCGTCGGGCTAACAAAACCAAGTTCAGCCTCTCAAGTGCCTACGTATCAGTATTATCCGCTTTCAGTCCAGTCGCGCTCAAACAAGAATCGTGCAATTTGCTAAACCGACTATGAGTGCGGTCATCAAAAGTAGTTCGCCGATTCGACGCCCCAATTTGTACCGAAGTTCGCGCGGCTCCTCCCGCATTGTTCGCCGTCCCTATAATTCCCAACCACTATCTGCCCACGACCTGCCGCGCGAGGTTCCGGATGCACGATCGCATTGCTTACCAGGGTTACACGTTCGACGACGTTCTGTTGGAGCCGGGCTACAGCGAAATTGTGCCGAAAGATGCCGACGTTCGGACCCAGTTGACGCGGAACGTGCGCATCAACATCCCGATTATCTCGTCGCCGATGGACACCGTCACGGAGAGTGAACTGGCCATTGCTCTTGCACAAGAGGGCGGCATCGGGATTATTCACAAAAATCTCAACATCGTTGCCCAGACCCGTGAAGTGGACAAAGTGAAGCGGAGCGAAAACGGCGTCATCACGGACCCGATCACGTTGCCCCCGGACGCCACCGTCGGCACCGCTCGGCAGATTATGCAGCAGCACCACATTAGTGGCGTGCCAATCACAACGGGTGATGAGAAGTTTCTGCGGGGCATTTTAACGCGGCGGGATTTGAAATTCCTGACGGACAACAACCAGAAACTCGAAGAGGTAATGACGAAAAAAAACCTCGTCACCGCACCCGAGAACACCACGTTGAACGACGCGGAGATGATCCTAACTAAAAATAAAGTGGAGAAACTTCTCCTGGTGGACGATGAATATCGACTGAAGGGGTTAATCACGATCAAGGACATCGAGAAGAACGAAAACTTCCCGAACGCCTGTAAAGATACTAGGGGCCGACTGCGGGCCGGTGCGGCGATTGGCGTGTTTGATTTTGAACGGGCCGATTCGCTGATTCGGGCTGGTGTGGATGTCATTGTCGTGGATTCGGCCCACGGACACAGCCGCAATGTGGTCGAGACGGTGCGCGAGTTGAAGAAACGCCACGCGATCGACATTATCGCGGGGAACATTGC
>JAYSXU010000862.1:0-23094 GCA_043716965.1 Fimbriiglobus sp. | reverse complement strand
GGTTCCACGTGTTCCGGATTGTCGCCCCACACGGCGTCATCGCGTACTGAGCGACTAACGATTTGACGACGACGGAGTTGACCCGGAAGCAGTTCTCGAAGTGCAGTGGGATGATTGAACAGTCCACCGGAATCGAGCGATACCAAGCTCGTTGCACTCAGTCGATCTTGCCATCTTGGGGCAATAGTTCACCAGCCTGATCGGCTTACTAATGCGTAGCTGTTGCCGGAAAATTTCCCGCTAGGGGTGGGGTGGAAGTCGCTTCTTCCAGCAAGTTCGAACCCTGCCTCAATTCTTAATCACATACGGCAACACATACGGCCCCTTCGGGATGACGGCGATGCGGGCGTGGGGGCCGTATTCGAGCAGGGATTCGGCGACGGCTTGTTCGACGGTGGGGGCGGGATGGACGTGGCACTTGGCTAGGGTTTCGGCGTTCAGACCTTGGGTGACGACCTTCACTTTGCACTTGGCGACGACCTTGCACAACTCTTCGAGTTGCCATTGATCCATGATGAAATAATCGCTGCCCATGATCTTCCGCTTAAACTCGGCGAGGTCCGGGTTCTCTGCAATGAGTTGTTGGAACTCGGGGCTGCCTAACCCCTCCGTCAGGCTTGCGGCCAGGACGATGGTGCCGCCTTGTTTGACGATCGGCAACGCCCCGATCAGGCCCTTCACGGCTTGGTACCACGTGGTGTCGAGTGGGTACCCGGCACAACTGGTCACAACCACATCGCACAGTTCGGAGACGCCTGCCTTCACGATTTCGCGGCAGAAATTGACGCCTTCATGCCACGCCTTCAGCATGTCGCCCGCACCCAGCCACGTGATGCGGCGTTTGCCGTCGATGCAGACGTTCACGATGAAATCGCAGCCGGTTTTCAGGGCGATGAGTGTGTTTTCTTCGTGAACCGGGTTGCCTTCGAGGATGCCACAATCGGCGAGCGGGTGTTCGAGGAACTTCGGCCCGTGCCAGACTTTGACCGTTTCCAGTGCCGCAATCCCAGGGCAAATCAACTTCCGCCCGCCGCTATAACCAGCCATCAGGTGCGGTTCAATTAACCCGGTGGTGATCTTCAATTCGGCCTGGGTGTACCGATTGTCGATCCAGATCGGCACGCCGTTGGCGGTCGTGCCGAGGTAGTCGTGTTCCTCCAGCACTTTGCCGTGGTGGTTCACGCAGCGATAGTTCGTGGCAATGTCTTGGCCCACGAGTTCGACGAGTTCGTCCCCCTCGTTGGGTCGATGTAGTCCGGTCGCAATTAGAATCGTGATGCCGTCACGCGGCACACCGGCGTCTTCCAGGGTCCGTAACAACGGCGGGAGAATCAGTTGATTCGGCACGGGCCGCGTGATGTCACAGATCACGATGCAAGCAGTCTTTTTCCCCTTCGCCAATTGCGAAAGGGGTGGCGTGCCGACGGGGTGTCGCAACGCGGCTTCGAGCGCACCAACCGGGTCGGTCAACGGCACGGCATCCCGGATGGCCAGCGGCGGGGCAACCATGCGGTCGTCTGGCAGCGTGATTTCGAGGCCCGTTTTGCCGTAGTCGAGGGTCACTTTCATGGTAGTATTTGGGCCGGTGGAAGGGGTGCGAAATCGGCATCCCGATTCAATATCGGCTTGCCCTTAGCGAGTATCGCTTCTATTATAACAGCTTACGAAATTGCGGTCGGCAAGTCCGGCCTGGCTTGGATTACTGACCTCTGACCCCCGGTTTGAAATGTCGATCGACAAAAGCTTGCGACGCAAAGGTGGCATGGGCCGCAACCGCTGCGTGATGAAACGCTCCGAACGCATCCTGAAGATGATGGAAGACGGGAAGTGGACGGAAGGGCAAAGCCCGTTCGGCATCCCGAAGACCCGCGTGCAGAAGATCATCTTGAAGAAGAAGAAAGAGAAAGTCGCCGACGGCGACGCCGCAGCCCCCGCCGCCGACGCCAAGGGCGGCAAGAAGTAAACTTAAACAAAGCCCAGGGCGGTTTGCCCTGGGTTCGTGAACCCATGTCACAGATTCACATCGCGCTCGGGTCCAATCTCGGCGACCGCAAGCAGACGTTGCTTGATGCCGTTCAGCGACTGGCTGTCGAGCCAGAGTTCACGTTGGGGAAAGTCTCAAGTGTCCACGAAACCGCGCCAGTCGGCGGACCAATGGGGCAAGGGCCGTACCTGAACATGGTGCTGGCCGTTGAGACCACACTCAACCCGCACGAAGTGCTTGCCGCACTCAACAAGATTGAAAACGAGTTTGGCCGGGTTCGCACCGTTCAGGACGCGCCGCGAACGCTCGACCTCGACCTGTTGCTTTACGACGACCAAATCATTTCCACGCCGACGTTGACCGTCCCCCACCCGCGAATGCACGAACGCAGTTTCGTCCTCGTGCCACTGGCGGAGATCGCGGCGGATGTCTTGCACCCCGTGTTGCACAAGACAATCCGCGAACTGCGGGACGCCCTACCCGCTGCCGAAATCACCAGGAATCGTGACGGTTCGTTGAACGGGCTGACGGCGTTGGTCACCGGCTCCACGTCCGGCATCGGCGCCGCGATTGCCACACTGTTTCAGGCGGAAGGCGCCCGCGTGATCACCCACGGTCGGCGGGCATTGGGGCAAAATCATGTTGTTGCAGACCTGAGCGATGCGGCGCAAGTCACACGGTTGGCTGAACAGTCGTGGGGCGATGGCCTTGATACTCTTGTGTGCAACGCCGGGGCGGACACATTGACCGGGGATGCGGCCAAGTGGCCGTTTGAACGCAAATTGGAAGAACTGCTCGCGGTCGATTTGAAAGCCACGATGCAACTAACACGCGACATCGGCGCACGCATGAAAGCCCGAGGTCGGGGCGTGATCTTAACAGTCGGTTGGGATCAAGCGGATACCGGCATGGAAGGCGATAGCGGTCAACTGTTCGGTGCCGTGAAGGGGGCAATTATGTGCTTCACCCGTAGTTTGGCATTAAGCCTCGCGCCGGAAGTGCGGGTGAATTGCTTGGCACCGGGGTGGATTCGCACATCTTGGGGTGAGACCGCATCACCCGTCTGGCAAGAACGGGTTCGCCGCGAAACGCCGCTCGGGGTTTGGGGTCTGCCCGACGACATTGCCGCCGCCGCCCTCTGGCTAGCAAGTCCCGCCGCGAAGTTCATCACCGGGCAAACGATCCGCATTAACGGCGGCGCGGTTCGGTAGCGGTCAACACATTAGCGACTACTCCCCTTGCTTGTAACCACCCGGCGGCGAAGCGTCAAAAGATCGAGCGCCCTGCTTCGCCTTGTTGTCCGGGATCGGCGGCGCGGACGGTTTCGTTCCACCGCAACCGGCCAGCAATCCGAGTACCAGTAACATCACGAATCTGCGCATGACGCCTGTCCTTTTAGTTCGATATTGACCCGTCGAGGATGTCGCCGTCGCTTTTCCCTGCGTGCCGTTGGAGTACCCACCAATCGGTCGTGGCCGGGTTCCAGGTACTCGTTGCGCCGGGGCGAATCCCCCGAACGGAGCCATCGGCGATGCCGAATTGCACGACGCCGGTGTGGCGACTGGCGAACCGCTTGCGGGTCACGTCCGGGCTACCGCTGTTGCTCAACCCGTACTGTGTGGTCATCGGCAGGATGCTGACCCACAGCCATTGAGTCGTCGGATTGTCTGCCGTGATCCCTTCACCGAAGAGAAGCGTATTGCTCGTTCCGTCGGCGATCGACGTGATCGTGGTTTTGCTCCGGTTGCCGAAGATGCCTGCGTACTTACTGAGGTCGGCATTCGGCCCGAACCCCGCCGCGGAATGGCTTGCCCGAGTTCCACACGACCCGGCGACGGGTGCGTAGTTCGTGACGCCGTAGTTTTTGTTGGCGTCCGACGTGTGACCGATGAACGCGGCGCCGGTGGCATCGGTTTGCACGAATGCCCAATACCCCGCCACGGTCGCCACGGTCTTTTCCGGGTCCGATGGGCACAAAAACGTTTTCACCCGTGACTTCGCCGCCGCTTCCGCCGCAGGCACTGTGGACCAGCCGGGGAACGACGCAACGCTCGGGGTCGCGGTCAGTTCCTGGGTGAGAACCGGATCGAACTGCCGGGCCAGATTGTCTTGCTCAATAAACGGGAGCAGGCTCACGAGTCCACTCACGCCGGTGTCGTAGGCCGTGGTGTGCCCGGCTTCGTAAAAGTTCCGGTCCGGGAACGGGCCATAGTACCCGTGCGGCAAATACCCGCGCGTTCCTTCAAAGTTCATCGCCGCCAGCCCGAGTTGCTTCAAGTTGTTTTGGCA
Source organism: Fimbriiglobus sp. (assembly GCA_043716965.1). Lineage (GTDB taxonomy): Bacteria > Planctomycetota > Planctomycetia > Gemmatales > Gemmataceae > Fimbriiglobus. The sequence continues at coordinate 18,821 of JAYSXU010000862.1, read as the reverse complement.
CGTACTCCGGGACGCGGCTTCCCGGACCTTTTGCACCGCCGGAAGGAGCAAACCGATCAAGATCGCAATGATGGCAATTACCACCAAAAGCTCTATCAGGGTAAACCCACGCCGCGAAACCGATTTTTGCAAACGCACTTCCCGATACCCCTCAAACAGCGTTAAAGATTGGGCGAACAGTACACAAGATTTTCAGACTTGGTGTCCGATTAAACCAGTTCCTATTCCCGGCAGAGTCGCATGATGTGCCGCAACAGATCGCGGACCGAGACGATGCCCTTGGGTTGTCCGTCCGCCACGACCGGCAAATGCCGGTAGCCGCCCGCCGACATTTTCCCGAGCGCAAAAGCCAGCGGGTCCATCATGGTCACGGCTTCGGGGTGACGGGTCATAAACAGTTCGACGGGCTGATCCCGGAAGTGCGCCGACCCCGCCACTTTAGTCAGAAAATCGCGTTCCGTTAGGATGCCGACGAGTTGATTGCTCGCGTCCGTGACCAACACCGCACTGACTTGCTTGGCAATCATCTGCTGAATGACGTGGCCTAAAGTTGCCGTCACGGTCACGGTCACCGGCAGCTTCGGTTTCAGCACCGCAACGGGTTCCGTCATCAAGCTCCGCTCGACGCGATCCGAGGCAACGGGCCGGTCGATCGCGGACAAGTCAAATAGGCACCACAAGCACGTCTCCGCACCCATCAGGTTGCCGTTATGATTGCAGACGGGACAAATCATTGCGGTTGCAGAATGTGGGCATCGGAATGAACAGGGGATCGAAAACAAAAACCTCAAGCGACACTGCCGTCACTTGAGGTTTTTCTATTCCGCACGGCACAATCCGCAATCACTCGACGGTCCAAATATCTTCGGCCTTGAACAGGTCTTCCATTTTGCCGGAGCCTTTCTTGGCAATCGCGTCGGTCACTTGCTTGTCGATTTGCTCGTCGAACGTCGGCTTCTTCACGGCCCGCAGTATGCCAACGACTTCGGGGAACTCCGGGTTCGTCATCCGGCTCAGCAAGTTCGCCAACGTCGGTTCTTCAGCGGTTTCGTCGTGAATCAGCAGGTCGTCGATGGCACAGTCTTTGCCGATCTCGACGACTTCCGGGGTCAAGCCGTTCAGCCGAATCCCCTTGTTACGGTCCTTGCCGAAGATCATCGGCTTGCCGTGTTCCAGGTACAACAGGTGATCGGACTTCACGGTGCGGTCGGTGGCATACGCCCACACGTCGTCGTTGAAGATTTTGCAGTTCTGGTAAATCTCGACGAACGCCGTGCCCTTGTGGGCAGCCGCGCGTTGCAGCACCATGACGAGGTTTTGCACGTCCACGTCCACGGTGCGGGCCACGAACGTCGCCTCGGCGGCGAGGGCTACGGTTAGCGGTCGCATCGGGGTTTCGACCGACCCCGCCATGCTGGTTTTGGTCTTGGTCCCGGTGCGGCTCGTGGGCGAGTATTGCCCCTTCGTCAGGCCGTAAATCTCGTTGTTGAACAGCAAGATTTTGAGATCGACGTTGCGGCGCAACACGTGCAACGTGTGGTTGCCGCCGATCGACAGCCCGTCGCCGTCGCCGGTGACGACCCAGATTTGCAACTCCGGGTTGGCGAGCTTGAGGCCCGTCGCAAACGTCGGCGCCCGCCCGTGAATCGTGTGGAAACCATACGTGTTCATGTAGTAAGGGAACCGGCTCGAACAGCCGATGCCCGAGACGAACACCATTTTTTCACGCGGCACGCCCACCGTGGTGAGGGCCTTTTTCATCTGCGCCAGAATCGAATAATCCCCGCAGCCGGGGCACCACCGGACGTCTTGGTCCGTAGTGAGTTCCTTCGTGCTGAGGGTGGGGAGGGAAGTCGCTGCAGCGGCCATGAGAGGGTGTACCAGTAGTGGAGTTTATCGTGTTATGAGGAAGCCAAAGCCCATGCACGATCGTGCATGGGCTTCCGTGGTGTTATCCAATCATTTGTCCAATCGCCGCTTCGATTTCGCTGATCAAAAACGGTTTGCCCTGAATCTTGTTCAGGCCCTCGGCGGGCGCGAGGTACTTGGCCCGCAGTAACCAGCAGAGTTGGCCGCTGTTGAGTTCCGGGACCAAGATTTTCTTGTACCGCTTCAGCACCGCTTCGGTGTTCTTGGGCATCGGGTTGAGGTAGCGGAAGTGGGCTTGGGCGACTTTCTTGCCCTGCTTGCGCGCACGCTCCACGGCCGTTGTAATGCTGCCAAAGGTGCCGCCCCAACCGATGACCAAGAGGTCCGCGTCGGCGTCCCCGGTCACTTCGAGTTCGGGGATCACTTGGGCGATGTTTTCGATCTTCTTCCAGCGGACGTGAACCATGTGTTCGTGGTTCGCCGGTTCGTAGTTGATGTTCCCCGTCACGTCTTGTTTCTCGATGCCGCCGATGCGGTGTTCGAGACCCGGCGTGCCAGGAATGGCCCAGGTGCGGACCAACAGTTCGTCCCGTTTGTACGGCAGGTACTTGGCCACGTCGCCGGTGCCGTTTTCGTGCCCGGCACCCGCCCAGCCGTCGCTGTTCGGCTTGGTGGGGTGGGTGATTTCGATCTTCGGAAACTTCGCCATGTCCGGGATCATCCACGGTTCCGACCCGTTGGCGAGGTAGCCGTCCGAGAGCAAATAAACCGGGCACATGAACCGGGTCGCAAGGCGAACGGCTTCATAGGCCATGTCGAAGCAATCGCCGGGTGATTGCGGGGCGATGATTGCCACGGGACATTCCCCGTTGCGACCGAACATCACTTGTAGCAAGTCGGCTTGTTCGGTCTTCGTCGGAAGGCCGGTACTCGGGCCGCCGCGTTGGATGTTCAGGATCACCAGGGGAAGCTCGGTCATCACCGCCAAGCCGACCGCTTCGGCTTTCAAGCAGATGCCGGGGCCACTGGTGCCCGTGACGCCGATCGCCCCACCGAAACTGGCACCGATGGCGGCACCACACGCGGCGATTTCGTCTTCGGCTTGCATCGTCTTCACGCCGTATCGTTTCATGTCCGGGTGGGCGAGTTGTTCCAGAACGGAACTGGCCGGGGTGATCGGGTAACCAGCATACACCAGCGTCTTGTTCGCGGACCTTGCCGCCGCGACAAGCCCGAGGCCGATCGCTTCGTTACCCGTAATCTTGCGGTAAACGCCGGGGGCAATTTTGGCCTTCGCCACCTTGTATTGGACCGGAAGCAACTCGACGGTTTCGCCGTAGTTGTAGCCCGCTTTGAGCGCCCGGACGTTGGCATCGACGAATTGCGGGTTCTTGGCGAACTTCTCACGAATCCACTTGATCGTGGACTCCATTGGCCGCTCGTACATCCAGTACACCAAGCCCAGCGCGAAGAAGTTTTTGCAGCGGTCGGCTTCGCGCGGCGACAGCTTGCACTCGGTCACGGCTTCGCGGGTCAGCTTGGTAATCGACACCCGAATAAACCGATAGCCTTTCAACGAACCGTCTTCGAGCGGGTTGACCTTGTACTTCGCCTTGTCGAGGTCGCTGACGCCGAACGAGTCGCCGTTGACGATCAAAAAGCCGCCAGGCTCCAGGTCGCGCAAGTTGGTTTTCAACGCCGCCGCGTTCATCACGATGAGGCAATTCAGGATGTCGCCGGGCGTGTGAATGTCGGTGCTGGAGAAGTGAACTTGAAACCCCGACACCCCCGGTAGCGTTCCGGCGGGGGCGCGGATTTCGGCGGGGAAGTCCGGGAACGTGGCGATGTCGTTGCCCAGAATCGCGGAGGTATTCGTGAACTGCGTACCGGCGAGTTGCATCCCGTCACCGGAGTCGCCCGCAAAGCGGATCGTCACCGATTCGAGTTCTTGAACCGCGTGACCATTACGATGAACAGAATCAGGGTGAGCGGCCACACCGCTCGAACCGAGGGAAGCGGACATTTCAAACCTCAAAATCCGGGAGAGGATAAATCACAACTGGAGTATACGTCGCGTATTGCCTTCTTACTCCGCTGCCCCGCAATGGCCCAGGGCAAAAGCAGACTTCGACCAGACTGGGCGGGATAGTTGAACGATTTTCAAGATTTTGTGGAGCAGTCGTTGACGTGCGATCGTGACAAAGTATCGCCTTTGGTATGATGGAGGTTACAACCAAGGTGAAGGAGAAACCAATGGCCACAATTCGGGTACGCATGAAATTAGAGTCCGATACCGTGACATTGCCGGAACTGAAGCAGTTGATCGGGAAAATAGTTGACATTGAGGTGACGGAACAGCCCCCGACAACGTCCTCGGAAGATCGGTGGAAGGCCGCTGCCGAAGCGGCTCAGCAAATCACGGACTACGACTTTGATGCGGCTTCCGAACAGCGCGAGTTTGATCGAGCAAACAGTGAAGCCGAATCATTCGGGCTGTTGAAGTGGCCAGGAACTGTCATTGGCACCCTTCGCCGCGAGGACATGTGTGACGATGTCTGCTAACCGCGCTGTGGTAGACGCTGGGCCGTCTTGATTTGTGCCCTGAAGGGGCACCGGACTGTAGCCACGGGTGGAGGCTTCGCGCAACCCGTGAACAGTGACACCCCATTGTCACTCACCCTGAAGGGGCGACGGAATTCCTCTGCCCCTCCAGGACAGTCGAGTCGTGGGGCTTCCGGTTCCACGGGTTGCGCAAAGCCTCCACCAGTGGCTACATTCCATGACCCCTACCGGGGCCACCAATCCAGCCACACGATCCCGCCATCTTTTGCGTTGCTCTTGTACAGTTCGTTTTCCAGCGGCGTGGTCGGCGCGGGGATTGGCTCGGAAGTTAGTTTTTCACGCTCCACTACGCCCCCTCCGGGTGCGACGGGGTGTTGTTGTGGGGGTCGGGGGGCAGGTTGTAGACGATGTTGGGGAAGTGTTCGACGATGTACCGGACGATGCGCTTGGCGGAGAGGATGCCGACGGGGCGTTGGTTTTCGTTGATGACGGGCAGGTGCCGGTAGCCGCCGTCTTGCATCTTTTGGATCGCGGCATTCACGGAATCGTGCATGGTGACCGTGACCGGGTTCGCCGTCATGCACTCGCGCATTGGGGTGGTGAGCGGTAGCCCTTCGCCGAGAATTCGGGTGAGTAAATCGCGTTCCGTGAAGATGCCGACCAATTTTCCACGATGAATAATCAGCAGGCAGCCCACACGTTCTTGCCGCATCACCTCAATGGCATCCGTGACGGACCGATCCGCTTCAACTTGCCGTGGCGGGGTGGGTTGAAGGCGGATGACGCTGTCGATCTTGAGATTCCGCGACAACTCCATGCCGGGTCCGTCCGCGTAAACAGCAAAAAAGCGACCGACCGAACTTGAGGCTGACCCCGTGCCATTTGGCAGTGGACGGAGCAGACCCTTCCAGTCGGCATTCTCCGAAGCCGACACCCCGAGGCAAGGGGAAGACTTCGCCCTATATGTGATACGATAAGCAAGTCCGTCATTGAAGAGAGTGTGCCATGCCAACTGCCGATCGGATGTTGCCAACCCTGCGTCGGGCGATTGATTTCGTCCGTGCGACGCCCGGTCGATCGGGGCATCTAGTGCGGTTGCCGGACTGCACGGATGTCTTGGTGGCAGGGGATTTGCACGGTCACGTGCGAAACTTCCAGGTGATTCTGAAGGCCGCCGATCTCGCCAACCACCCGCTGCGGCACCTCGTGATTCAGGAAGTGGTGCATAGCAGTTTCCTGTACCCGAATGGCGGCGACAAGTCGCACCAACTGCTCGATTTATTCGCCGCGTTGAAGTGCCAGTTTCCGACCCGAGTGCATCTCTTGCCGGGGAACCACGAGTTGGCTCAGTGGACGAATCGTTCCATCGGCAAAGGCAACGACTCGCAAAATGAAGCCTTCCGCCAAGGCGTGACCACCGCTTACGGTGACGCAGGGGCCGATATTTATGCGCTGTACATGGAACTGTTGAAAGCCTTGCCGATCGCGTTACGCACACCCAACGACATCTTCATTTCGCACAGCCTCACCCCCGGTCGTCACATGGGGACGTTTGACGCCCGGCGATTGGAAGAGGAAAGCTACGACGAGAAAGAGTACCAACCGGGTGGCCTCGTCTACGGCATCGTCTGGGGCCGGGACACGTCGCATCGCAACATCGACGACTACCTGCGCAAAGTCGATGCCGACCTTCTGGTGAGTGGGCACATCCCGACCGAGACTGGCTTCGCCGTTCCCAACCACCGCCAACTGATCGTCGATTGCTCCGCATCCCCCGCTGCCTATGTCCTCTTCCCCACCGACCGCAAACTCACCCACGCCGAATTGGTCGAGTGCGTGGTCGTGTTTTAGTGGTGAATAACCGGGCTTATGGGTTTGTTGGCACCATGAGATCGGCGCTGGTCACACGAAACCCCCACGGTCCGGTGTCCGGGCTGAACCGGACTTCTGATACCAACCCGTTCACCCAGACGATGATCGAGGAATCGCCCTGATCTTGGGTCGGGTAGCGAAAAACCGGCATCGTGCTGGTTTCAACCTGTTCACCCGTTGCGCGGCGAACGGTGACAGTCGCGCGGGCGGGTGGCCACATGCCGGGGTAACGGTACTGGCCCCGAATCACGATTGCGTAGGCAAACTGCGGTTGTTCGAGGTTGAACATCAACCCCGCGTTGGGGCCGGTGCTGATCCACCCGTCACGATCCATCTGCCGGACCGGACCATCCGGTGTCGGCTGGGGGAGTGGTACCAAACGGTTCTTCGGCTCGTGAACCAGCGTCAGGATGGGGCCGATGCCGTACTCCACGTACCGTTCGATAAAGCCAGTCACCGCAGTCGGGTTGTTGTAGATCAAGAAATGATACTTCCGGGCAACGACCTCAACAGGCACGCCGGTAGTCAGGTCCGTGACGGCACACCGCTGAATCTCTGCTAAGCGCTCCGCAGAGCCCCACCCGGACCAAACGTTGTAGGGCAATGCGATCAAGGCAACCCCAGCCACGACGGACGAGGCAATCCGTGAGATTCGGCGGGGACCGAATCGCAGCCAGAACAAAACGGCGGACGCGGGGAGCAGTGCGGCCAAGCCACAGTAGCGGGGGAAAAACACCGTATGGAGGCCGTGGCGACTGCGGCCCCAACTGATCGCCATTGCTAACACCGTGACGCCCGCAACAGCCGCAATCCCGCCGAGGAATGCCGCCCATCGTGGCCCGATCAATTCTCGCCGCTGCTTCCACATCACCCACACGGTCACGGCCCAGATTGAAGCCGGTAGAACTGCGGTGATGGCCCACAACCGCTCCCCGACCGGACCGTAACCCGCTGCGCCGAAACCAAACACACCCGCAATCCACCGGGCCACACTCAGTTCTTGTGTAAACGACGGCGATGGGGGTTTGCCTGGTAGCCAAATGTAAAATGATGCGGTGGCAATTGCGGCGACAAGTCCGCATGTCGCCACCACTCCGGCGGACCGTGAGACTTGCCCCTTCCGCAGCAACCCGGCGGTTCCAACGATCGCCAACCAGCCGACACCAGCGAGGCCGAACAGCAACCCATGACCGCCGCACAACGGCAACGCGACCGCGCATATTCCGACAGCAATGACACGCGAAACCGAAGCCGGCTGGCTTGACATCAGGATGAACAGCATTCCGGCGAGAAGTGACGATAGCGCGAAGCCGATTTGGTAGCTCATTATCACGTTTTCGTACTGCCCTGGGTGAAGCAATAAGCAGGGGAACAGGCAGTCCGCGAACGCCGGGCCACCCCGTGCGCACCGGGCGGCTGCCATGAACAATCTGGCCAGCCCCGACCACATCACGATCGAAATCACCATCCCTACCCGGAGATCGTGATGGATCTGGAACGCGAGCCAGTAGAGCAATCGCGGGAGTGGGAGCAAGTGCTCGTTGTGCCAGCCGAACAGCCACGCAAACAGGGGCTGGCGGTTGACCAAGGCGTCCACCGTCGGCCATTCGTCCATGTAGGGCAAGTTCATCCCACACCATGCAACCATTCCGAGCAACCCGATCGACAGAACGACCCAACAGCCTTCGGACACGGCCCAAGCCCGCGAACGGAAGTCGAACCGGCGTGAGGTCTCAATCACCATGTTTCAATTCACTCGGTTCTGGCAAATTATCGGGACAGCGTTTTTTCTAGGTCGTGGTCGAGGCTTGGCGAGGCCCGACACTCAACTATTTTTGACAGGATTGACAGGATTCAACAGGATTCCAATCTGATCGTTGCTTTTGTAAATCCTGTCCATCTTGTGAATCCTGTCAAACTGTCTGATCGACAGTTCCAGTCATTTGTCAGATGCACTGTCGGGCCTCGCCAAGCCTCGACCGCGACCTACACAAATCAGGCTGCCAGAACAATTTGCCAGACCCGGCGTGATCGGGTGTAATTGTTTCCAGTTGACAGGCTTCCCGTTGTATTCAACGCTACACTTGTCGCAAATACCTTCGATGGGTTCACTCATGCCTTCAGTCATCAACGGGATCGGGACGTGGTATTACGGCAAGCGGAACATCCACCGCTTCCGGGCGGGGTGTGAATTCTGCAATTGTGTGGGCGATCTCGAATCTTACGACACCACACTGTATTTCGTGGTCGTGTTCATTCCGGTCATCCCGATCGGCAAGAAGCGGATTCTGAGTGAGTGCCCCGGTTGTCAAAAACATCGCCTCATCTCTTTGAAGAAGTGGGAAGAGTCGAAAGTCAAAAGTGTGACCGAGACCCTCGAAAAGTTGACGCAAAATCCCGACGACAGCGAAGGCATTATCGACGCCCTGTTGACCGCGACCGGCTTTCAGGACGAAAAGCTGTTCGACAAGCTCGTCCACCTTTCCGAAGGGAAGCAGGACGATGCCAAAGTTCAGGCGGCGTTGGGCAGTGCTTACGGTTACTTTAGTCGGCACGACGAAGCCATCGAATCGTACATGAAGTCACTACGGGCCGACGACACGAAGCTAGTCCGGGAACTGCTGGCCGAGAGCTTCCTGCGGAAGAACGATCCCGAGAATGCGACCCGGTTAATCGACCACATCTTCGAGGACAAGAACCCGGAATCGTTGTGGTTGGTACAGACAGCGATCCAGACGTATCAAGGCGAGGGCAACCACGCTGCCGCGATTGCCTTGATGGACAGACGCGACGCGGCATTCCCGCAATTCACCGCCGACAAAGCGTTTCTGAAGCAGCGAAAACTCTCGGAACGCTACCTCGAATCCGGCAAGAAGGTGAAGGGGGCCAACACCATCGCGTCCACCCGAAGCGGCACCTCAGATGGATCGAATTTCGTCGCCCGACTGGCGAAGTGGGCGTTCCCGCTGATCCTGATTTTGGGCGGCCTCACGTATTTGGGCGTCGCCGTTTACAAGGGCACCAATCGCACGGTCTACCTCGTCAACGGAAGCACGATCTCTTTCAACGTGAACGTCAACGGCACGGATCTCATGCTCGCGCCGATGACAGCGGTGTCGCACACGTTGGCCGAGGGGCCGGTGACCCTCGAAACGGTTACGCCGGGGTTGGATTTCGAGCCGATCGTCACGACGATCGAGACGAATTTTTGGACCCGCCCGTTCGACGGGACCGTGTTCATCTTCAACCCGGATCGCTTGGCTCCCATTGTCGAAGAGACGACCACGTATGCCGCCGGTAACCCGCCTGTCAACCCGCCCGGCACCCTGCACATCGGCGAGGGTTTCTATCAGCTACCGAGTGTCAATTACGTGTTCGTCGATTTTCCCCAGACGATGCAACTCAAGAAGGGCAACTCGGTCACCAAGAATCGGGTCGGACTCGAACGGGTCAGTTCCGACATCGAACGGCTACAATTGATCGACCATGCCAAACTGAACGACGACCAACAATCGCTTTACATGCAGCGATTTCTCAAGACGGAGCCGGATAACTTGGTGATGCTGAGCCTCTTGGGCGTGAAGTTGCCACCCGAGAAGTATCTGGAATTCCTCACGGCCGGACTGGGTCGCCGACCATTGGCCGTCAACTGGCACCGGGCCTATCAATCGGCGATGGAGAAGAGCAAACCAACCGTCGATCTCGAACCGGAATACACCCGGTTGCTGCAAGAGATCAACTCGTCCGATGCCATGTACCTGCTGGGTCGGGTTCTGGACGCGGAAAAATCAAAGCCGCTTTACCTGAACGCCGCGTCCACTGTCACCCCCAGCCCGTTTGCCATGTATGCCCTGGGTTATCAAGCCTTGGGCAACGGCGAATTTCAGGAGTCGCTGGCGTGGTTGGACAAGGCCCTGGCAATCCGCCCGAATGAAGTTTCATTCCGTGCCACGCAAATCGACGCGCTGTTTGCGAACCGAGAGTACGATCGAATCCTCCAAATGCCCGATGGACCGGCAGGTCAGTCGTTCAGTTTCGAGAAGTTCCGCGCCGCCGTTTTGAAGAAGGATGTCGGCGCGATTGCCGTGCAAAAGCAGGCGATCCTCAGCGGGTTTCAACGCCTGCAAAGTGGGCAAATGGCAAACGTCAATTCCACGTTGGTGGCCCGCATCCAGAAAATGCTGGACGCCCTACAAGCGGCAGCGGAGGGGAAGGCGAACGTGTTCATTGTCAACCAATCGGAGACGCCCGAAGGGCCGTCTTTTTACGTGGATTTCCTGCGCGGGGAGTTGGAATCGGCGGCAAAGAAAATTGACCCGATCGCACCCGATTTGGAGATCGCCCAACGCGGGCTTGTCTACTTGGCCGCCCGCAAAAAGAAACTCGACAAACTCGCCAATGAACAATGGGACTTAATGCTGAAGGCAATGGAAGCCGGCGACCGCGACACCCGCCGCGCCGCCACGATCTTCAAAACCAATAATGAAGACGAAGCTGAAAAATTGCTCACGTTAAGAACGTCAATCGAAGCGAAGCGAATCATTCTGCTGGTTGCCGCCGTGAAGTTCCCCGAGCAAGCAGATGTTTTTTTAGCACTCGCCAGCAAGCTCGATTTCGAAGGCGACCCCACCGCCCTCTGCATCAAAATGGTAACCAAGAAGAAGTGACCGGAACCGTAAGACGACATTAGGATCGCGGAGGATCATTAAAATGATTTGAAGTGGATTACGGTGTGCAGTCCAGCGTTCGAGACACCGATCAAGATAATAGTTTTGCACTGATTCGCTAAGTCGTGTAATCTTTCCCCTATCATGATTGCGTCCTGACGGAAAAGTGGGGGGGAATTGATGGCTACTTTGTTTCGACTACTGGTCGTATTAGGACTTCTGTCGGCGAATCAAGTCGCGTTCGCCGATGACATTAAGGGCACCCAATTGGCCGACCCGCGAACGCCCGATGACGAAAAGCTCCTCTACGCCGGGCCACTGCCGGTTAAAGTTACGCTGGTCGGGACGTTCAGTAAAGTCAAGGAGCAGGTGAATGGTACGCTCATGATGATTACTGAGAAACACTTGTACCTTCGCAAAGACGGTGAATTCCGGGCGACGATCTACCCGGCGGCGGCCAACGCGAATCGGTTCCTTCACTATGTCGTCAACGTCGAAGAGATAACGCCGGGTAACAAGCCGAACCCGGCAGACAAGCCGAAACAATGGCAACGGACCGAGTACCTGGTAGGAAAGACGGCCACGGCAAAATTTACCGGCAACGCCTCCGACACTCAACAACCAGTCGGCCGCGGGTCGGCCCTCACCAACCCTCAACTCCAAGCGTACTTCTTCTTTTCACTCCAACGGCTGTTGTTCCGAATTGACGACGCACTCACGGGCCACGACGAACTCTTACTCGGCGCATTCAAGGAGCGGTCCAAAGAGGTGGCCGATTACCTCCGTGCGAACCGGTACCCCGACGAGTTCGCGGACGAGTTCGCCGCGTTGATCCCGTACATTGATCAACAACTCGCACTGCACGACAGAATCAACAAAGTGGTTGACGATCTTGTCGCAAAGTCGCTCGAACCGAACCCACCTCAACCGAACGTAGCGGCCCAACGAATTCTCGAGATCCCGTTCGGGATTCTGCAAATTTTCGTCGGGACGATTCCACGACCGGAGCAGGCACCCGTCAACGATCGGTTGGTGGAGCGGCGGGAGTACATCGACGCCGAGGGCGTGCTCAACGGCATGGGGACCATTTTCGAGTCGCAGCTTCGAATCGCAATCGAAACGTCCCGAATCCAGCAAAACTACGAGTCGTCAAATCAAACCGTCAAGAAGAGAATTGATTCCGCCAAGCGTGAGATGAGTACGAACCAATCGAACCGGTACCAAGGCATTCTCGCACTGGGGGTGAGCCGACTGGGCGTGGTACCAACTGCCCCGTCAAACCCCTACGAACCGATTGCCAAAGCGATCGGCGAGGGTCAACTGGATCAGGCGAAAGAGATGGCCGACGAGAAGTGCAAATCCGATTTCAAGTTGAGCGGTCGGGAAAACCCGTTCGCGGTATCCGACGCCGCCTTCGTGGGCGTAACGCTGGTGATGAAAGACAAGGTCAACGCGAGCCGAGGCGATCAGGTTTTTCGCGTCGCCGTCCGGCTCGCCGAGGCCGCCACGGCGCTGCCGGACGAACCGATCTTTGACTTCGACCGCATGGACCTTTACCGCGTCACCGCGTCCATCGCAAGCCTCGCCGTGTTCGCGGAAAGCTTACCCGGCACGCGCGGAAAAGTCTGCAGCCCCAGGGCGATGTTCGCAGTCCGCTTGTTGGATACGGTGAAAACCTTGGCTACGATCGACAAAACCGGCCAAGCACGCGAACAACGAGCACTCTGCCTGATGCTTTCCGGGCGGATCTCGGACGCGATCGTCGAGTCCGAGAGCGTCCGCGCCATGCGGAAGTCTTCGCCCACCTTCTGGTACAACCTCTCCCGAATGTACGCCGTGCGCAGTGAAGGGTACTTCGCGGATCGGACCGTTGAACCCGCAGCCGATCAGGCCCAATCCCTGAATGCGTTCGCCCAATCGCTTCAAGTCGGCTTCTCGCAAATTCGGGAGGTGCTGAGCGCGGCCGACTTCTCTGGAATTACTAGAACGCACCTCAAGCAAATTGAAACCTTGACTACGCCCCGAGGGAAAGTCGCGATAGCCCGGGACAGGTTAGGGTTCACGTTCACGAACCAGTTAACCTACCCGCAGACCAACGTCGAGTTGAAAATAGTCGCCCAAACGGATGTGGATTTAAGACCACAACTGGTAACGACCGTCGCCGAAAAAATTCCACTCGTCCTACCGGGCGAAACGGTTTTTGTCGCCACGAGTATTAGCCGGGCGACGTCGATTATTTCAGTCATGCTGACATCCGACCAAACGCTGACTTTCCAAGCCGGTAGCGTCAAGCGAAAGTCAATGAAATTAACCCCAAAGTGATCCCACACGACCTCGCGCGGTGTCTTTGTTCATTCCGAACAACGGGCACTGGTTGAGGTCGGTCCCATCGAATGATCGTGGGACGTGGCACCCCTCCGGGTACTATCAATTCCATAGTATGTCCCGTGCCGTTGTTCCGAACGGCATTGGCCTGGACGTGAGTCACCTCGGGTTTGTTGCACATGACTGTGTTGCCTTGCTTTGGCTCACTACCGCTGGTTGCGTCGTTTGCGTTGCCGCTGATTGCGCTGGGGGCGGCAGCAGGGGCGGCGGCACTGCCGGTGTTGATTCACCTGTTGAGTCGGCAGCGGTTTCAAATCGTCGAATGGGCGGCGATGCGATTCTTGCTGGCCGCCCAAAAACGTCATCGGCGGCGGATTGATCGCTGGTTACTTTTGTTGATGCGGATGCTAGCACTCCTGCTGCCGTTGGCGGGCCTGTGTGCGGCAACGCCGTGGGCTGAAGACATCTGGCAAGCGATCCGCCCTGGGCCACCGGAAACAGTGGTGAATGCACCGCGAACGCACCGGATTTTTGTGCTCGATGCGTCGCTGAGTATGACGACGCGCGTGGACAACCGCACCCGGTTTGACGTTGCCGTTTCGCAAGTTGAACAAGCGATTCAATCCGCCAACGCGGGCGACGGCTTCACGCTCATCTTGCTCGCCGGACCTGCTCAAGCGATCGTGCCGGGACCATCGGCGGATGCGGAAAAAGTGCTGGCGGAATTGCGGAGTTTGAAAGTCACCCACGGCACCGCCGACTTCAACAGTGGCTTAGCAATGGTTGCGGACACCGTCAGCCGTTCGCCCCGTTCGTTCCCGCGCCGACAGGTGATGTTCTTCACCGACCTGCAACGCAGCGCCTGGGCGGGGTTGCTGCCCACGTCCGACGGCACCGCACCCGAGATTTGGCAGCGGGTGCTGCCCCGAGCGGACGTTGCCATCGTGGATGCCGCAACGGGCGACACAGACAACATGGCCATCACGGACATGTCCCTCAGCGACCCGTTGCCACTGGTGGATGCGCCGACCGCGCTCACCGTCTCCGTGCAAAACTTTGGCCGCACGGACAAGAAACAGGTGCGGGTGGAATTGCACTTGGGGCGTCCTTCGGCGAGCGGTCCGGACGCGACGCTGTTGCCGATCGAACAGCGAATGATCGAAGCGATCCCGGCGGGACAACGGATTTCTGTGACCTTCGCACTAGAAGGGGCTGCGCGGTTCCGCGAATCCGGGTTGCACTTGCTTCAAGCCAAGCTCGTGGAAGCCGACGAGTTGCCCGCAGACGACGTTCGCACCCTGGCCGTCGAAGTGCGGGAAAGTTTGCCGGTGGTGTTGGTGAATGGCAAGCCGTCCGCCGACCCGTTTCGCCGGGCCAGTGAGTATTTGCAAGAAGCCCTCGACCCCGCCGGACGCCGATTGCCCGGCAACCCAGCCCGCCCAAAGACGTTGAGTTTGACGGAGTTTTCCGACCCGACGTTAGGCGACCTCACCGGCATTGATTGCGTGTTTTTGTGCGACGTTCCCACCCTAGGCACCGCACAAGTTGCCCGCTTAAAAGCCCACCTCAAACGGGGCGGTGGCATCGTGATCGGCCTCGGGCCGAATGCCTTGGCGAATCTCGATTTCTACAACAAGGTGCTTTACAACGAAGGCGACGGGCTACTACCCGGCAAGTTGCTCGGGGTGAATGAGTCGAAGACGGCGGACGACCTCGGCTTCCGATTGATTGCGGACGAGGACTCCTACCGCCGTCCACCGCTGGCTGCTTTTCGAGATGACAACGTTCGGGCTGGCCTGACGACGGTGCCGTTCAAGCGGTACATCAAACTCGACGCCCCTGCGGACGGCCGAGCGCGGCGGATTCTGTCCTTCGTTCCGGCAGCCCAACTCAGCGCCAAGCCGAAAGAGAAAGCGGCTAAGACGGACAAGGTTGACACGTCCGACAAGTCGGACAAGCCCGATGCGGCCATCGTCGAATGGCCACGCCACCGGGGGCGCGTGGTGGTTTACACCAGCACGTTCAACACGGACTGGAACGACTGGCCGGTGCTGCCGACGTTTCTGCCGTTCGCCCATGAACTGTTGCGCTACACCGCAGGGACGGGTGATCGGCACACCTTGCGGGTCGGCGAAGCCATCGAAGAATTCGCCCCGGTGAACATGGTCGGCCTGACGGCTGGTGTTGTTGGCCCAGAAGGAATTGCGGCCACTATACCCGTTATCGCGGGTGACGAATCGGGCTTGGCCCGCTTTAGTGACACCACGTTGTCAGGGCTGTACCGGGTTTCGATCGGCGGTCGGCGCGACCGGGTCTTTGCGGTAAACGTGCCGGAATCGACCCCCGGCGGCGGCAGTGAATCGGACTTACGGCGGCTCGATCCAGCGGAATTACGCCCACTCGGAGCGATCACCGTCGTCAACGATCCGACCGATCCCAAACTGCTGGTGGGCAGTGACGGCCTAGTGACACTCGTGCCACGCCCGCACGGCCCGATCATTGCCCGGTGGTTGCTGACTGCCGGGTTGATTGCCATCCTTGCGGAACTGTTGTTGGCATGGCGGTTCGGTCCGGCCCGTTCCGGGGGCATGGCGGTCCAGAGTGCCGAACAGCCTCGCAGCAATCACGGCCTCCGGTCGCTGGGCATCGTGTTAGCGTTCATCCCGATCGTGGTCACGCTGGGCCTGTTCGCGGTCGTCGTTCATTACGAATTCACTGGCGAACTGGTCGGGTTCCTACCGGAATCCGTGCGGAACCTCATCGAACAAGTGCTCGGTGTCCCCACGGCGGGGGCGGGTGAGGGGACACGATGGCGGCTGGAATCGTTCAGTGTTTACGTGAAGAATACCCGACTCGATCACCGCCTGTTGCTCGGCATCGGCGTCGCGGCGTTGATCTTCGTTGTCGCGGTGTACCGGCTCGAACGCCGGGCGGCGGGGCGGGTTTCACGGGTCGTCGTGCCGGTGATGTTACGCACGGCGGCGATCACGTTGATCCTGTTTTTTCTGCTGCCGCAACTTCGCCTCGCCTTCGACCGCGAAGGGTGGCCGGACATCGCCGTGCTGCTCGACACCTCCGCAAGCATGGCCACCGTGGACGAGTTGCAAGACGCGGACGTCAAAGCCAAAGCGGCCCAACTCGCCAAGTTGAACAATCTGTCCCAGGTTGATCGCTTGCGGCTGGCGAAGCTTTTGCTCACCCGTGGCGATGGGGACTTGCTGACACGATTACTCACGGAGCGGCAGTTCAAAGTTCACGTCTACTCGATTGCCGATCAAGCGAAATTGGTGGCCGAATTAAACGAACCCGGCGACGCAACGGCGGGCAAGGACGCGGTGAACCAATTGAAAGCCGACGGCGAATCCAGTCTGTTGGGTGACGGCGTGCAAGCGGTGCTGAAGGCGTTCCGAGGCAGTTCGTTGGCCGCGATTATTGTCTACACGGACGGCGTGACCACGGCGGGTGATGAACTGTCGAAGGCTGGCCGGGAAGCGGCCCGGTCCGGTGTGCCGTTGTACCTCGTCGGCATCGGTGACACTCGTGAACCGCCGGACGTGATCTTGTCCGACTTGAAAGCCGTCGATGTGGTGTTGAAGAACGACACGCTGATTTTTGAAGCCCGCCTGACCTCGCGTGGCATCGGTGCTAACTCCACGACATCCGTTCCAGTTGTTCTCTACGAACGCCAAGGCGAGAAACTCGTGGAGCGGGCGCGGGAGTCCGTTCGCCTCGATCCGAGTGGCAAGCCGGTGCCGGTGCGACTGACGACGGTGCCGAAAGAAGTGGGCGAAAAGACTTACGTGATTGACGTGCCGGTGCAACCCAACGAAGCCGAAACGGTGAACAATCGGCTCGAACGGGTCGTGCTTGTTGCCGAGACGAAACGGCTGAAGGTGCTGTACATTGAAGCGTCACCACGGTACGAATTCCGGTTTATGAAGGTGCTGCTCGAACGCGAAAACGATGCGATCCTGGGCAACAAAACGATTGCGCTCAACACGCTGCTGTTGGATTCGTCGCCGGGGTATGCGGAGCAAGATAAGAGCGCGTTGCGAACGATGCCGACCAAGGCGGAACTGTTCGCATACGACGTGGTAATCGTCGGCGACGTGGACCCGACCCTGCTGCCGCGGGCGAATCAGACGTTTCAGGATCTGGCCGATTTCGTGAAAGTCCGGGGCGGCGGGTTGCTGTTTATCGCTGGTGAACACTCGACCCCGTCGAAGCTTTTCGCCACACCGCTTGCGGACCTTTTGCCGATCGTGCCGTCGGACACCGTGCCACGAGATGCCACCACCACGGCTCCCATTGTTGATGGCTATCGTCCCAAGCTGACGCCGTATGGGATGAATCATCCGCTGTTCCGACTGACCGCCGACGAAGCGGAAAACGCCCGCGTGTGGGCGGGGTTGAAGCCGCTGTTTTGGGCCGCGACCGGGTACAAACGCAAGCTGACGGCGGAAGTTCTCGCCGTTCACCCGGACCGCCCGGCGGACGGCTTTGCCGGTGAAAATCACCCGATCGCGTTGCAGCAATTCGTTGGCAGTGGCCGCGTGATGTTCTTCGGATTCGATGAAACGTGGCGGTGGCGGTTCCGACAAAGTGAGGAACGCTACAACCAATTTTGGTTGCAAGCCGCCCAGGTGCTGTCCCGCAATCGCGTGACTCGCGCGGAGTTGAAAACCGATAAACAGACCGCGTACCGCCGTGATGAACCAATCCGAATTACGGTCCGGTTCCCCGACGATGCCCCGGCACCCGCAACGGATGCGCCGATCAAAGTGCTTGTCGAACGGGCACCATTGAAGAAGCCCGACGGCACTCCTGGCGTTGGCAGCAACGAAGCCCAGACCGTGCAGTTGGCGAAAGTCGATGGCACCCGCGCCACGTATCAAACGCTGTTGACCCGCACCCCGGAAGGCGAGTACCGCTTCTTCCTGACCGAACCCGCCATCACCGGCAGCCGCCCGCGTGCCGAAGCCAAGGTGCTACCCCCACCCGGTGAACGCGACCGCATCGAAATGAACCGGGCAGAACTGCTCCGCGCCGCCACCGAATCGCGTGGCAAGTTCTACACCCTCGCCGACGCCGACAAAGTCATCGACGACCTCCCCGAAGTCCCCCGCGTCCCGCTGAACCAACCGATGCCCCCCATCCCGCTCTGGAACCACGCCCTCGCCTTCGCGCTACTCGTGGCCCTACTGGGCGCTGAGTGGTTACTACGCCGCCGGGAGCGATTGCTGTAATCGGGTAAGTTAAGCACGGCATCCGCAACCGTGCGACAAATCGACGTGGATGGCTGAAGTGGTGGATTTGTAGGTCGTGGTCGAGGCTTTGCGAGGCCCGACAGTGTTACTTCCAAGGTACTCGGATGTGTCGAGAAGACATTTGACAGGATTCACAGGATTACATTCTGGTTTTCAGATCCTTAGGAGTTACGCAGTCGCGGTGTTTGGCGTGCGGTAGATTGGGGTCGTTCGATACGCGCGGATGGCATCCTGGACGATCTGCCACTTTGCGGTCAAC
>JAYSXU010000861.1:0-2588 GCA_043716965.1 Fimbriiglobus sp. | reverse complement strand
TTTCAAGTCTTCGTCTGGATTCCAATCATACGAGATGCCCGGCAGCGGGAACGGGACTTGGCCGTTGGGCTGGTAGAACAGGGAGAAATTCCAGAAGTTCCCCTCAAACGCAGCAGGCACCCGGACGAACCCGATGGCACTGACGCTCATCTCACGCAGACTGTTGAACGGCTTATCGCTCGGCGACCCGAACCGGGGGAGTATGCCGGCGGACCAGCCGTTGTCGAACCGGTGAATGTAAGCCAACCCGATGTTGATGTCCCACAGGTTCGACGGGAACCGCCGCCCAGTTTCCGGCAACACCGCTTGCGTTTGAAACAGCATGTTCTTGATTTGAAACGACCCGGCCAAGATGTCGCGGTCTTCGAGCAGAATCGGAAACGGCACATCCAGTTCTTGGCGCACAAACCCAAGCGTCGTCGGTTGCCCCGTCACCGGCCGTTCCGGATACCACCAAGCGCGGTACCGTGGCGCCCGGTCGTCGTTTCGAGTGAGCGCATAAGGTTGCGGCCACCGACGCGGTTGCGGGTCGTCGTTGGGGTCACTGAAATCAAACAGCGGATCCGGCGCAATCGGTCGCCGAGGCGGAAGGTCGTCCTGAGCGAACGCCCCACTCGCCATCACCAACATCAAAATCAGCGCGAGCCACCGGACCAAACCCGCCTCCTACGCCCCCAATCGCAACGTGATACCCAAATTGAAGCTGCGCGTAAAGGCAGAGTCGCCCAAAGAATAACCGACGGGGCACGGTCGCGAGTTAGGGGTTTGCCGCTGGAAGTAGCCACTCCGCTGATAGAATCTCCACGGTTCGGCCCGGCCACCCGCAATCGACCGCACCGCCCAGGAACGGCCCGTCGATCCACGCCGTCACCGTCGATTCGCCGGGCAACGCCCACAGCGCGACCACGTCTGATTTTGCAACCTCGCGGCCGTCCGGCGTTCGGCCTACCCACTGGATGGTGAAGGTTTCCCAATAGGTCAGTTGGGCGGTTCGGAAGCGGAACCGCACGGCCATAACGTGCGGTGCGGGGCAACGCGGCAACACCAGCCGCACGCGGCCCGGTTCGACGGGCGGTAATAGTGCGGGAGTCGCGACGGTCGGGATCAACTTCACCGGGGCGGTTGCAAAGTTCCGGGGCGGGGCAATGTCACGAGCGACCGTATGGCCGTGATCGCGGAGCGTCGGCCAAAACTGCGGGAAGCCGGTACTCCAGTAGAGCGTGTGCCGGTCCGCGAACAGGTTCAGTGGCACCCCGGCGCGGATGTCGGCTTCAACCAACTCGAAGCTTCGGTGATAGGGCAGCGCGTAACGACCACCGGCCTCATCGTTCCCACGCACGAGCAGCAACCCGCCGACGGCAACAAACAGCAGTGACATCGTGCTGTCACGCCGGAACCGTGGCAGCCACCCTGCCGCAGTCAACACTGCCAGCGCCGGGAGAAGGCAGGCAATGGCCGCGAACCGGGGCGCGAAACCGCTAGGTCGTGTCACCCCGATTGCAGCTAGAAATCCTAGCGTCCCGAGTAACACAGCCAGCAACCCGAGCGGCACGCTTCTGCTTTCACGGCCACGGCGGATTTGCCAGACTAATGCACAGCCCGTAACCACGGCGGCTGCCAACACCGGCGGCCCGTACCAGTTCGCGCGGAACAAGCTCATCGGGCCGATCGCCATCGCCGCCGCCTCGTTGACTACGTGCAACGTCTCACCGAACGGGTTTCGTGCGGCGGACGGGTTCCGGAACGTGTCCCACGCCGTCCAACTCAGCCAAGCCGTCACCGAAAGAATCGTGAGCGCCGCAACGCCATCGACGACGTGGAGCCGCACCGGGGCTTTCGTCGCCAAGTGATAAATCAGCCACGCGACCAGCGGGGGCGCGAAAACGAACCCCACCCCGCCGCCGAACGCAACCACGACCACGGCAAAAAGTGCCACGCCGGTGGTGCGATCACGCGGCCACGACACGGACTTCACCGCAGTGAAAATGGCGAGCGACACCGCGAACACGGTCAACGTGAACGCGATCTGGTAGCCCATCAGCACGTTTTCGCAGTGGCCGCGATGCAGCAACAACAGTGGGAACCAGCAATCGGACCAACTCGCCTCACTACCGCGAATTGAACTCGATCGCACGCGCCGGGCCGCAACGATCAGCAGTGCCGCCGACCCCACGAGCAACCCGGACGACACCACCATGCCCGCGCGGAAATCAGAATTGGTCAGCCACAGAAGTCCGAGAAAGATGCCACGAGCTAATGGGTAGCGATGCTCACTGTGCCGCTCGAACAGCCAATCCCACTTCGCGGAAGCAGTGTCAAAATACACCGGCACAAACGCCCACTCGTCGTTCGCCGGCAGGTTGTGACCGTACTGGAGGACAAAGTGAATCAAATGGACCGCCAGACCCGCCAACACGACCCACGCCGCGAACGACTGGATCGACCGATCGTTCCACCAACCCCAGACTCGCCACGCAGACAACGCCATAGCGGACCTTTCAAGCATATTATATCGCTCACGGGTCGAATTGAGTTCCGGTCGTGAAGAGCCGTGGGGTTGACCCCCACGGGTTGAGCAACCCGTGGGG
>JAYSXU010000087.1:0-2072 GCA_043716965.1 Fimbriiglobus sp. | reverse complement strand
CATCGACGACACCCAAGCCGCGGGCGGCGACGGGGCGTTGGTCGCCGATGGCAACGTCGTTCAGCATCGTCCACGCCTCATCGCTCAAGCAAACCTGCCCCGGTTTGCCGTTGCTTTCAATCCGGCTGGCGGCATTCACGGTGTGGCCCCACACGTCGAAACTGAATTGCGTCTTGCCGAGTACCCCGGTCACGACCGGCCCCACGTGAATGCCGACCCGGACTTGCCAATGGGCGGAGTGGTTGGCGGCGTCGGCGATCAGGTCCAGCCCGCACTGCAACAACGTCAACGCGGGGTTGGCGATCGGTGCGGACAGACCCGCCACGCCCATGAAGGCGTCGCCGATCGTTTTGATTTTTTGCACGCCGTGCCGGTTCACCGTCGTCTCAAACCGCTCGACTAAATCTTGAAGTAACCGGATGACGTGCCCCGGCTCGTTTCGGTACTTTTCGCTGAAGCTCGTGAACCCGACAACGTCCAGAAACAGCACGCCGACTTGCTCGTGGTGTCGCGGCTGAATGGTCCCGGTTCGTTCCCATTCTTCGACGGCTGCCGGTGGAAACAGTGCCCGCACTAGGCTGGCGATGCGGGCTTGGTACCCGACCTCCCGGTCCCGCAGTCGTTTCTTTTCGAGGCACCCGACAAAGCGAGCGCGGAGCAGTTCGGCCCTCACGGGGCGCGTCAAATAATCCTCCGCCCCCGCCGCGATGCACGCCAGCACGCTGTCATCTTCGCCGAGTGCCGAAACCATAATCACCGGCAGGTGCCAAAACCGGGAATCGGTCTTTAGCCACGACAGCACCTCCGGTCCGGTCATGCCGGGCATCATCACATCGAGCAGGATCAAATCAATCGATGACTGGTTCGATTCCAACCGTTGCTGGGCTTCCCGACCGCCCGCCACGACCTCCACGGTGTGCCCTTGCCCGACGAGAATCCGGGCGACGAGATCGCGGTTAAACTTGTTGTCATCCACGAGCAAGATTCGCCCCGCAAGAGCTTGGACCGAAATGGCTGACGAGTCCGCACCGGCTCGCGGTAGCCGGGCAAGCATTTCCCAAACCGGGCCGGTCAACGTCGGCGTGGCATTTCGATTCTGGCCGAAGTTGACCACCTGTTCGATCAGTTCAATCACGCTTTGCGCGGCACAGATCGTTCGCTGGAGGTCGGATTTCAACGCCGTGACCACGGCAGCGGGGGCGCCTTCGATGATGTCTTCGCAGGACATCACCACATAAGAAGCTGCCGCCCGCAGGTCGTGCCGGACCGCCCGCCAGTAGCCCCGGTCGCTCTCTGCCTGTGGCGGTGTTTCAGACTGTGTGAGTTTCTGCACGACATCGAAAAGGTGTTCCGCCCGATCAACGATGCGCCGGGTGGCCGTGACGGTGTCGGGGGAATCGGACTGTCCCGCGTTGCCGTTCAAGTCTCGTGCGTATTGCGACAACGCGGCGGCCGGCGCGGTCAACTCTTGCCGCAAATACGCCACCCAAGCGCGGTGAGTCAGAGCGTTCGGTGAACTCGAATCAGCAGTCGGTAACAACACGGTAAAAAGACCCATCGGGACGAGTGGACGCCGGCAACACAAACGCACCTTCAATGATACGCGAAACCAGCGATAGCCGGATTTTCGTTACGTCCGAGTCGGGGTTGCGAAGTCGAATTCGGGGCGGTATAGACCACACGATCGCGTGAGGATTTTATGGCTCGGGACCGCCCCCCAGGAACACGGCCTGAGCGCAACGTAAGGGACTTGGAACCATGCAGACAGAAGTTTCTCGCCTTCGCATTTGGGTTCGGCGACTTGTGGCCGTCGGCGTCGTGGCACTGGCCATTGGAGCGATTGCGGAATCCGCCCGCACCCAAACGTCGGGCAAAATTTCGCCACTCCCAACTAACGCGCCGCCGTTGGCCAAAGCCGGGACCGACGACGATTACAACCGGCCCGTGGCCTACATCTACGGCAACATCCCGATTAGCCGCAAAGACCTCGGCGAATTCCTGATGGCGCGGGGTGGGCATGACAAACTTGATTTACTCATCAACAAAATGGTGATCGAAGCCGAAGCCAAGCG
>JAYSXU010000860.1:0-2590 GCA_043716965.1 Fimbriiglobus sp. | reverse complement strand
CGCTGCGATCGGACCCCGTGACCACAATCGGCGGGGTGCGGATTCAGCCGGATGTCACGCTCGATCAACTGACGACGGCTGACAGTGCGATGCTCATTCTTCCCGGCGGAACGAAGTGGGACGAAGGAAGCAACGGGGAGGCAGTTGAGGCGGCCCGCGCCTTTTTGGCCAACGGCGTGCCGGTAGCAGCAATTTGTGGCGCGACGGCGGGGTTGGCACGCGGCGGGCTGTTGGAGAAGCGACGGCACACGAGCAACGCGGCGGAATACTTGGCGGCCACGCAGTACGGCGGGGTTGCTTTGTACGAAGACGCACCGGCTGTCACGGACGGGCTACTCATCACGGCTACCGGAGTCGCGCCACTCGACTTCGCGCGGCACATTTTTCGGCAGCTCGATCTCTACACCCCCGAGGTCTTGGATGCTTGGTACGGGCTGTTCAAGACCGGCCGGCCGGAATACTTCGCGGCACTGATGCAAGCCGGCGGCGGTTAAGCAGATAACAACACGGAACCATTCATCAAGGGGCACGGATGCTCGACACGTTGAACCGGCACGTCATTCAACCGCTCGTGGCCATTCGGCGGCGGAGTCGGCACCTGGAATACCTTCGCCAACTGGAGCGCACACAATTTGATGCGCCGGATGCCATGCGGGCAAAGCAGCTCGTCCGGTTGCAGGCGACGTTGCACCACGCCTGGGCGACGGTGCCGTATTACCAACGGGTCTGGAGCGCGGCGGGGATTCACCCGAGTGATGTAAAAACGCTGGATGACTTCCGGCACTTCCCGATTCTGACCAAGACTGACATCCGCGAACACAACGACGAACTGCGATCGACTGCATTCGACATCACTACGTTGCGCGTGAAGAAAACGTCGGGTTCCACCGGCGTGCCGTTGCGGGTGTACCTGGATGAAAACGGCGCGCAGTGGAAGACGGCTTGCACGCTGCGGGCGGATCAATGGTCCGGCTGGCAGTTGGGGCAACGGGTGGCGAAAGTGTGGGGCAACCCCGAGTACCGCCACTTCGGTTTGCGTGGTCGCATTACGAATCGGGTCGTCGATCGGGCGGTGTATCTCGACACGATTCAACTTAACGACGACCGCATCCGGGAGTTTGCCACTGCGCTGCGACGACACCGCCCCGGACTGATTTTCGGCCACGCGCACTCGCTGTACCTCGTGGCGTGTCAACTCAAAAAAATGGGCATCGACGACATCCGCCCGAACGGCATCATCTCCACTGCGATGCCGCTACACGACTGGCAACGGACTGTCATTGAACAAGTCTTCGGCACCAAAGTGACCAACCGCTACGGCTGCGAGGAAGTCAGCCTGATAGCCTGTGAATGCGAACAGCATCGTGGTCTACACGTTGCTGCGGAGTCGGTCTTCACGGAAGTGCTGTCCACGGGAGCGGTGCCCGGCAAGCTGCTCATTACCGATCTGTCAAACATGGCGATGCCACTCATCCGCTACCAGATCGGCGACGTTGTGACACCGTCTTGTCACACCTGCCCGTGTGGGCGTGGACTGCCGATGTTCGATCGGATTGAAGGGCGGGATGCCGACTACGTCGTCACGCCGGCGGGCAATCTCATCTCCGGGATTTCGCTCACCGAAAACTTCGCCATGCGGATCGACGGCATCGCGCAGTTGCAGATCGTCCAGGAAACCCAGGCTCATTTGCGGTTGCGGATTGTCAAAGACCCGACCTTCGGCGATGCGAGTCAGCGGCAAATCACCAAACTGGTACATGAGATGTTCGGGCCGACGATGCGGCACGACCTGGAGTTCGTGGACCTGATTCCCCAAGAGCCGTCGGGCAAGTATCGCTTTTGTATCTCCAAAGTCGCCACCGATCACCTGAAGGCGCTGAGCGTATGACACACACAAACCAACCGCTCGTTTCCGTCGTGATGGCGGCGAAGAACTATGCCCGCTTCGTGCCGCTGGCCATCGGCTCCGTGTTACGGCAAACGGTCACCGATTGGGAACTCATCATCGTCGATGACGGCTCCACGGACGACACCGCAAGTGCCGTGCGGCCGTACTTGGCGGATCGTCGGGTTCGCTACGTGCGCTCGGACCAACTCGGTCAGTCGCGGGCCAAGAACCTCGGGGCAAGGCTCAGTCGCGGGGCGTTCATCGCGTACCTGGACGCCGACGATGCGTGGCTGCCGACGAAGCTGGCCAAGCAACTCGATGTCTTGCACGCACACCCCGCGTGCGGGGTGTGCTTCTGCCTGCGGTCGCTGTTCGACGAAAACGACAACCCGTTGACAGCGAACGCCCAACAAACCGTTACCGCCCCGCCTCGTGGTCGGGTGTTGCCGAAGATTTTCCTGCGCAACTTCGTCTGCTTTTCATCGGTGGTGATCCGCCGCCAAGTGTTCGAGCATCTCGGCGGGTTCGATCCGCAATGGGATTTGGCGATTGATTACTACCTGTGGTTGCGGGTGGCGCGGCACTATGAATTCCAGTGCGTGGACGAACCGCTCGTGCTTTACCGCACCGGCCACGGCAACTTATCCCAGAAGCTAACCGACCGCGTTCTGACCGCCGATTCGATCATGACACGAGCCATCT
>JAYSXU010000859.1:0-2597 GCA_043716965.1 Fimbriiglobus sp. | reverse complement strand
CCCCCGGTGTTCATGCCTGCGGCATGGTGATGGGCCCGCACCACCGTGCTGTCCACGAACAGCCATTCCAAATCCGGGTCTTGCACCTGTTCAAACAGCCGCTTCCAGACCCCCTTCTTCGACCACGGGTTAAACCGGTGGTACACCGTGTCCCACTTGCCGAATCGTTCGGGGAGATCACGCCAAGCGACGCCCGCTTTGGCGACGTGAAGCACCGCGTTGAGGAAGTTGTGATGTCCCGAGCCACGCCGCCGTGGCGACCCTTGCGACCGGGCAGGTACGGTTCGAGTTTGCGAAAATTCTCGATCGCGAGTTCGTGACGATGATCCATAGCTCACCTCGCTTCGCCAGTGTGAAGCACGGCGTTTACCAGAACCCCCGAATTGAATCAACACGGCCTATCCACTCACCACTATCCACTATCCACCAGCAGCCGGGAATTGAGGCGGACACCCCGTCGAAACCGTACATCTCGCCGCATTTCCGAAACTCTGTTAACTTTGTGGCGTTCAATAGGTTGCGTCGGGACAGGGTGAAAACTACAATCGTGCTATTCCGGCCTCCCATCTTCTACCTCTCGGCCCGGAGGGTACTCGCATGACTCGCTTGCAGACTCTGATTCAGTGTTTCGGATTAGCCCTGTGTGATAAAGGCCGCCGGGCGCTCGTGGGTGAATTGCGATTTGGTGATGTCCTGATGGACGTGGCCAAAGCGACCTTGCACGGAACCAACCGTGCCTTGGGTTCGGAAGAACTGCGGATCGCGCTCGGCGATCTGGTGACGATCGACCCGAAACCTTACGAAGTGATCTTGGGTCGGGTTCTCGTTAGCCTCGCACAAATCAACCCGATACCCTTCAAAGATCAACTACAATGTTACTTGTCCTGTTGGCCCGCCACGGTTCGACAAGTGTTACGGCGCCCGTCCGACCCGATGGGTCACACCGCACCGCACGACCTAGTTTTTTACAAGCCCGAAGACTTGTTAGTTTACCTCCCCCCACGAATGCCGGTGCTCAATGCGGGCGCCACGTTGCCCAACATGGACGACTGGGTGCTAACGCGGTTTCTGGGTATGGGTGAATCGTCGGAAGTCTGGATGGCGACCAGTGAAAAACACCCGGAAATCTCGCCTGCCGCACTCAAGTTCGCAACGGATAAACTCACCGCCCAGCAGGTTATCAAGTACCAAAACGTGCTCGTGAAGGTGTTCGGTCTCAACGAAGAATCGGGTGTTGTGCCACTGCGAAGCGTTTACCTCGAAACGAACCCGCCGTGCTTGGACGTGGGGTACGTCCACGGCTACGACCTCACCGGGCTGTTGTCCGAATGGCATTCCAAGTACGAGATCGCAAAGCCGGAAGCGTCCTTGAAGTTGGTTCAACGACTGACCCAAATTATCGCCAAGGCACACCGGCGCGGGATTGTTCACCGGGACTTGAAGCCGTCGAACATCTTCTTGCATCCAAGGGAAAAGGGCAAGTTTACGATGTGGGTCACCGACTTCGGTTGGGGACAAATCGCAGCCGTGCGGCCTGTCGAATCGGCCCACGGAAAGATTTCACGGGCGGAACAACTTCGGTTGGAACTCCGGGGCGCCTACTCCCCGTTATACGCTTCGCCGCAACAAATTAAGCAAGACGGCGCTGATCCCCGCGATGATGTCTACGCGATTGGGGTGATCTGGCATCAGCTTTTGAAACGCAGCCCGTCGGCCCAGCCCCCAGTCGGCACGGATTGGGCGGACGAATTCCGCACCTCGGGCTTCCCCGACGACCACGCGAAATTGTTATCCGCGTGCCTTTCTGCCCGAACCGATAAGCGCCCTGCTAATGCCGAGGTGCTTGCCGAGCAACTCTCCCGCATGACGATCCCCGGAACCGCAAGTAGAGACGAGGAGCTTGTCCGACTGGTTGCGATGAAATCCGCATCCGGTGAACACGCTGTCGGCACGAAATCATCTACCGCCACAGCCACGATCACACCACCCGCGCGGGTCGCCGTCGAGAGCTTGCCGAAACTCATCACGAACACGATCGGCATGACCTTCGCCCTGATCCCGCCGGGTACATTCCAGATGGGTTCCCCCGACGACGAACCCGGCCACCGACCCCATGAAGCGCCGGTTCACGAAATCACCATTACCAAGCCGTTTTACCTGTCGGTTCACCCGGTGACGCAATCGCAATTCACGAAAGTGTGCGGCTTCAACCCGTCGCACTTCAACGAGCAGAAAGGCGGCAAACCAGACTTCCCCGTGGAATTTGTGACCTGGAATGAAGCCGGGAAGTTTTGTGAGAAGCTCGAACAACTCACAGAGGAAGAACACCTGGGCCGCGTCTATCGACTGCCGACTGAAGCCGAGTGGGAGTACGCTTGCCGGGCCGGGGAAGCGATGCCGTACTTCTATGGGCAAAAGTTAACCGGCGTATTGGCCCACTTTGCGACCAATGCGAAACATCAACCGTCGTCCCCGTGCGCCGTCGGCCAGTTCGCCCCGAACGCTTTCGGCCTCTACGACATGCACGGCAACGTTCTGGAATGGGTACAAGATTGGTACAACGACTCGTACTACTGGCAAGCGGTCAAAATTGACCC
>JAYSXU010000858.1:0-2605 GCA_043716965.1 Fimbriiglobus sp. | reverse complement strand
CAAAACCGACCGGCCCGTGGATACTTGGCCGATGCGGTTTTATGAGTTTTTGGGCACCCAAGGGATGCTGAAGAACCCGTAGTATATTTTTGCTGTTCGATCCACCCTATTGGTAACTGCTCTTCATGTTACGTTCGACCGTACCCGCTTTGATTCTTGCGCCGATGGAGGGGGTGACCGATGCCCCGATGCGTGCGGTGCAGGGGGAAGCGTGTGCGTTCACGTTTGCTGTCTCGGAGTTCTTCCGGATCAATCAGTCGATTCCGTACAAAAGCGCGTTCTATCGGCACATTCCTGAACTGCGGACATCGGCACGGACGGCAACGGGATTGCCTGTTCAAGTTCAACTTCTCGGCGGTGATGCGGGGCGGATGGCGGCATCGGCAGCGGTGGCGTGTGAAGCGGGGGCGACGGCGATAGACATCAACTTTGGTTGCCCCGCGCCAACAGTGAACCGGCACGATGGCGGCGCGACGTTGCTGAAGTACCCGAAACGAATCCGCGAGATCGTGTCGGCAGTTCGCTCAGCGCTTCCAAAACACGTCCCTGTTTCTGCGAAGTTGCGGTTGGGGTGGGATTCCATCGACGCGATTTTTGAAAACGCCGAGATGGCTGCGGAAGGGGGCGCGTCCTGGATCACGATCCACGGGCGTACTCGTGCTGCCGGGTACGCACCGCCAATCTATTGGGCGAACATCGGCAAAGTCCGAGAGCGGCTCCGTATTCCAGTCGTTGCGAACGGTGACATTTGGAACCTCGAAGGGTTTCGACGCTGTCGGGAGGAGACCGGCTGCCAACACTTCATGCTGGGTCGCGGTGCGTTAGCCGACCCGCGTTTAGCTAAGCAAGTTGCGATAGAACTTGGGATCGCTGACGGTGTGCCCGGTCATGAAATCGACTGGCCCGCCCAAATGCAATCACTCGTCGATTGGACGCAGAAGTTGCATATCGCGTCAGCGGAACAAACGATTCGTCGCCTGAAACAATGGCTGAACATCGCGGCTAAGTTCGGTGGATTTACACAATTTGATGTACTGAAGCGGTCGCAGAGTTTGGAGGAATTCTTCACGATCCTCAATCAACCGGCGCCGATCACCGCTTGCCGACAACCGTTGACCAGTCCCCGATAGTAATGTCCAACGTGCGGGTTTGTTTGCTGCGCCAGACGGTCATTTGGATTCGTTGATTCACCGGCAGTGCCGAGATCATGTTGATGAGGTGGTTTTCGTCGCGGATGTCGATGGCATCAAGTTTCAGAATCACATCACCTGTTTGAATCCCACCCAACCCGGCTGGGCCATCGGCGTGAACACCTTCGACCATCGCACCCCAGACCCGATTCAGTCCGAGTCGGAGTGCTGCGGCTGGTTCCAACGTTGGCGCGAGTTGCAGTCCGAGGTAGCCCCGACTCACAACACCTTTCTCAAGTAACTCCCGACTCACTCGCTTCACTAAATTCGCAGGGATACTGAACGAAATGCCGCTGTTGCTACCGTTGTTCGTCGCAATTGCCGTGTTGATTCCGACGACCAGGCCGGTCATGTCCACGAGTGGTCCCCCGCTATTGCCGGGGTTGATCGGCGCATCCGTTTGTAAAAACTCTTTGATGCGGATGGTTGAACCTAAACTGATTTGGCCACGGTCACGCGCCGAGATGATCCCGTGCGTCACGGTTTGATGCAGACCGAACGGACTCCCGAACGCGAGCACCCACTGACCGATTTTGACACGGTCACTGTCCGCAAGGTCAAGCGTCGGCAGGTTGTCAGCGGGCAGTTTCAGGATGGCAATGTCGGATTCGGGGTCGGTCCACATTCGTTCCGGTTGCAGGATGCGGCCATCGGCCAACGTCACGGTGATCTCGGCTGTCTTGGCACCGCCGACGACGTGGTTGTTCGTGATGACATAACAACCCCGAAATCCACTGAGCCGAACGATGACACCGGACCCCGATTCTTCGACGGGTTTGGATCGACTGGCCCCCGTTGAACCCGCAGTATTTGAAGGCTTCAACGCATCCACTGTCACGACCGAAGGGCCGACTTGGCGAATCACTTGGTCAAATCGCTCCGGTCCAAATTCCGCAACCGAGGACGGCGGGGCGGGGAGGGGACTTGCCGATTGGGCAATCGCTGCGACCCGACTGTCCAACACGGCGTTGGCGACAAATCCGCCCAAGAATCCGCTACTGACCAGTAAGTACAAACTGAGCATCCGGCGATTCATGACAGATCTGCCAATCAACGGGGCGCACGGGGAATGACTTGTCGAAAACCGACGTGTTTAACTGTACCCGGTGAACGGGACCGAAACTTGAGGCAAAGCCAAAGTGTTGAAGTTCAATCCGCGAAATGGCATCGTACAAAACGAAAGAAGCCCGCAGGTTGCCGAACCTGCGGGCATGAAAGAACCCGTGCAATCGGCTTACTTGCTCAAGTCGATTTCTAATTCCGACAGTGAAAAATCACGGTCGTCGCTGGAGGCGTCGTTGAGTTTGTTCCAATCCGTGACCATGCGATCCTGAAGCCAGGACGAATCGGTTTCCGATTCGCGTTGGCACTTGATGCACAGCACGCTGTACGGCAACGCATTGAGGCGGGCGACC
>JAYSXU010000857.1:0-2613 GCA_043716965.1 Fimbriiglobus sp. | reverse complement strand
CATTTATCTGGTGTGGCTGATCGCCGTACATCGTCGGCTTACGCCAGAAAATCCGGCACTGGAAGTGGGGTACATTCCGACATGGTTGTGGTTGATCGGCGGGGTGATTTTGGGATGCGGGGCGCTCGGGAAGTACACGATGGCGTTGACAGTCCCCGCCAGTTTCGTCAGCTTCTTGTTGACGGGGGTGTCGTGGAAGAAGTGGCTGCCGGGGTACATCGGCCACGGCGTGGTGTCGTTTGTCTTGTTTCTGCCGGTCCTGGTTTTTAACTACCAACACGACTTCGCGCCGATCCGATTCCAGTGGGAACACGCGATGGATTCGTCGAACGCGGGATTGAAGACGTTCGGCGAATTCGTGGGCATTCAATTGGTGCTGTTCGGGCTGTTGCCGTTCACGTTGCTTCCTTGGGTCGTGATGAACGTCCGAACCTTGGCCGCCGATCCGCGATTGCGGGTCTGTCTTTGTCTGTACGCGATTCCGTTCACGTTCTTCCTGTACAAGTCGTGCCGGGGGCCACTGGAAGGCAACTGGGCACTCGCCAGCTACATCGGGTTTTGGCCACTGGCGACCCATTGGTTTGCCACCGTCTGCCTGCCGCGATTCTATCGCGTTTCTTTGGCGATTGGCTTTGGCCTTCCGCTGGTCCTCTTGCTCATCGTGACGACCCACCTGATCGTGCCAATTCCGTTCATGCAACCGTCCAAGGATCGGATTTCCCGGCAGCCGGTCCGGCTCGAAGTGTCACGGCAAGTTGCCGCACTAATTCGTGAGCGTAACGCCGGTATTCCGCTTTACACGCCGACCTACCAATGGGTTGCGATGTTGCGGTTTTACGGCGTCGATGCCCGGCAAATGGACGGCATCTCGCGGCCCAGCAATTTCACCCTTCGTCCCGACCATCTCGCGGACGTGGACGAGGCGTATGTGTGGAATGAAACGATATTGCCTGATGAACTCGCCGAGGGGTACGGAGAACCGGAACTGGTCCGGAGTTTCCCGATTGTCGTCCGGGGAGAGGTTATCTCTGGTCTTCATCTGTTTCGGTACAAAAAGCTCGCAAAGTCATCGGCAACCGAATAGACCTTGTTATATGCGGATACGTGATTGTCGAGTCGAGATCAGGCTTGACCCCTGAAGGACTTTCCGCACGATGATTAAGTACACTCTCCCTGATTCCCTGTAGTTGTTTCACCCATGTCGCGTCGGCGTGTGCTTGCTGGACCCGACCTTCCCGAACAGGTCGTTGCCACCCCGGATGCGTTTCGGGCGTGTTTGGACCACCTCCGCACCACCGATTGCATCGGGCTGGATACCGAATTTGTTGGCGAAGAGAGTTACCGACCCGAACTCTGCTTGATCCAAGTCTCAACACCCAGCCGATTACTGCTGATTGACCCCTATACGTGCGGTGATCTGACACCATTCTGGACGCTGATGTTGGACCCCAAGCGGGTTGTGGTCGTTCACGCCGGGCGTGAAGAAGTCCGCATGTGTTGGTACGCCATCGGGAAACCGCCTGCTAACATTTTTGATTTGCAAATCGCAGCGGCGTTGGTGGGGTACACGTACCCGATCGGGTACGCCGGGTTGGTGCAAGAGGCGATTGGTGCCAGAGCCAACAAAGCGGAAACGCTGACGGATTGGCGCCGCCGACCACTATCCGTGAACCAGATTCGCTATGCTTATGACGACGTTCGCTATTTATTGCCCCTTTGGCGTGGTCTTTCCGAACGGCTCGTTCGTTGGAATCGCACGACCTGGGCTGCGGAAGAATTTGAAGCGTTCGTGCGCCATTCCATTCTGGATGATCCTTCGATCGAAAAGTGGCGAAAGCTGAAAGGGCTTGGTGGACTGAACCGCCGGGAATTAGCAGTTGCGCGTGAAGTGTTTGTATGGCGAGAACAGTTTGCCGCACGCCTGAACCGCCCCCCACGGGTGCTGTTGCGCGACGACATCGTCATCGAAATTGCCCGCCGAGGGTCGGGGCGGCAGGACGATCTGCACACGTTGCGTGGCTTACCACGCGGTGAAGGCGATGCGATTTTGTTGGCCGTTCGCCGAGGTCATGAACTGCCTTTGGACCAATGCCCTGCGACCTCCGAACGGGACAGTGACGCCCCGCACATCAACACGTTGGCCAGTCTGCTCGGTGTCGTCCTGTCCGAATTCTGTGCCCGCATGAAGCTGGCGTCCAATTTGGTGGCGACAACCTACGATCTGAAATCGTTAGTGCGTGCCCGACAACCGGGAGCGAAACTAGCAGACGATTCGTCGTTCGTTTCGGGATGGCGTAGCCAAGAAGTGCGACCGCACCTGGATGCGGTGTTGGACGGCACTCAAGTCATTCGCGTCAGCAACCCCGGATCGGCCAACCCGATTACGATTCACCCCATCTCACCGACCACCGATGTCCACCACGAATTGCACGAATCGGACGAATAAAATCAATAACGATTTAACCCGCCCTGAACGACCACCGTGATCTCAACTCGTGGCAAAAATGTATTTGATTTTATTCTAGGAGTTACGCAGTGGCGTTGTGAATCGGGTTCTCGAAGTCCGGCCGTGTGGCTATAGTCGCCGTCATGAGCCAGCCCAAAGTCTCCGCG
>JAYSXU010000856.1:0-2616 GCA_043716965.1 Fimbriiglobus sp. | reverse complement strand
ACCGTGAGTTCGTGACGATGATCCATAGCTCACCTCGCTTCGCCAGTGTGAAGCACGGCGTTTACCAGAACCCCCGAATTGAATCAACACGGCCTAGTTTGTTGTGTCCCAAAACCCCGAAAGCCCACGGCAACGCTTCGTTGGCGTGGGTCATAGGTCGTGGGTTAATCCTCCATCACAATCTCCGACTTGCCATTGCTGTGCTTCCCGTTGCCGTTGCCGTTCAAATAGTACGCCCCATTCTTCGCAGTCGGAACCGGCACAACAAGCCCCGCCGGGTGAACGTAACGACCGACGTTGTACACGTTCGCAAGCATCTCTTTGGCGAATGTCTCTAGGCTGCTGGCGTCCACGGAAGTGATGGTTTGCTGGATGTCGTAGTCGATTTGCTTCAGTTCCACTTTGCCGTCTTCGATGATCGCGTACCTGGCTTTCGGGTTGCCGTCGCGCTGCAAGCCGACGCTGCCGGGGTTGACCACCGTTGTGCGACCGGCGTTCAACTTGAACGGGATGTGCGTGTGGCCGACGAGAAGAAAATCGACCTTGATGCCCGCCAGTCGTGCCGCCCACGCTTTGGGATCCGGGAGAACGTATTCGTCCATCGGATCGCGGGGAGAAGCATGAACCATCATGATGCGGAACCCGTCGATCGTCAGCAGTTGCGTGGTGGGAAGGTCCGCCAAGAATCGCCGGTCGCGGTCCGTCAAAAGTGGGGAAGTGGTTTTCCGCGTGGCCATCGTCAAATAGCGAAACCCGCTGGCACCTTGAATCAGCACATCTTGGGCAACGCCGTGGTCATGGTTGCCTCGCACAGTGTACGTCGCGTGTTTCCGAACCCACTCAATACACGGCGCCGGGTCCGGGCCGTAATCCACGAGGTCGCCTAGACAGAGGCATACATCAAAGCGCTCGCGCACGGCCATCAGAGCCGCTGGATTTGCGTGAAGATCGGACACAACGAGGATTCGCATTCAGGCCCCCTGACAAGATCGTAGAGCGAACTCCCCCATTGGGGTAGCCACAACAACCGATTTTTCTGGTCAGGCAAGATGAGAAGCGAGCGAAAACGAGTCGCCTATCGTGGTTGTAATGACCGGGTCGGTTTGTTTGAGGATGCCAGCAACACCCTTTTAATCGCTTGGTTTACCGGGGGCGGCGGGTGAGGATTAGCATTTTGCCGTATTCGAGGTGGGCTTCGATGAGTTTAGCAGTTGTCAGTCTCGCCATCACCGGCGATGACGGCTTCGGAGATGGCGAGATTGACAACTGTGAACGCCCGATAACTGAAGTCGATTTTTAGGTTTCCGGTGTTGCAGCTACCCTTCAGAAAATTCCGGACAAATTACCCACAACCACATTGCGATCACGCTGGAAGGGGGATACCTTCGACCAGTCGTAAGGGACGGATCAAGTACCGATTGCCCAAGTTTTAGCCCCTCAAGAGAGTCCGATCATGGATCTCGCTGCCACCGTTGCCGACCGCCGAAAACGCATCCTGAAAGGCTTTCGGGGTCGCAAACTCGACGAGGCGTTGACGCAGCCGGGGATGCAGGGCGATCTGGAAGCGGAAGCAAAGTCCGCGGCACCGGATAAAATCGTCACCCGCGAAAGCTTGCAGGACATGCAAGACCTGGTTGCGGCCAAACAACACCAAGCCGACCACGGCTTGCAATTCTTTGGAAGCAACCGCGATGTCATTCTCGTACCCGGTTTCATGGGTAGCGAACTGTCGGATACTAACCCAGGTGGCAACGGGTTGATCTGGATCGACCCGACCCTTCCCTTCTCGACTGACCAACTCAATGACTTGAAACTCGACAAGCTGGATACTGAAAAACCAGATCGGG
Organism: Fimbriiglobus sp.; assembly: GCA_043716965.1. Lineage (GTDB taxonomy): Bacteria > Planctomycetota > Planctomycetia > Gemmatales > Gemmataceae > Fimbriiglobus. The sequence continues at coordinate 769 of JAYSXU010000856.1, read as the reverse complement.
ATGCGACGACTGGCGTCCACATTACCGCAGACGGCGCGATCCCGCTCATTTACGTGACGTTGCGATTCGCGCTGGAAATGGATCAGGTCCATGTCGATGTGTTCGGGTTCGACTGGCGAAAAAACATTGAAGAAGCCGCCAACAAATTGGTCATCGCTATTCGCAACCGCGCTGGCAAGAAGACCAACCCCCTCACGTTGATTGCGCACTCGCAAGGGTCGCTGGTTGCCCGAAAAGCGTTGCAGACACTCAATGCGCAATCCGGCGAACAACAAGTGAAGTTACTGGTCGATCGGCTCATTCTGCTTGCCCCCGCGAGTAAGGGGACGTTCTCGGCGGCGTTCGCGCTGACCGGGGACCACAGCTTTTTGCAGCTGGTGAAACAGTTTCACATCAGTCTGCCGGAGCATTTTGAGACAACCTTGCAGTCCATGAGCGGGATTTATCAACTGCTACCGTGGGACGACGTGGCCCTGCCGTGGTTGAAGACCCACGACTTGGGTGACGCGGACTTCTGGAAGAACGGCGTCGATCCGTCCCGGTTGAAAGAGTATTTCAAAAAATGGGGCGAGGCGCTCGACACCACGTTCTTCAACGACCGCACCCACATCATCCTCGGGGATACTGTCACGACTGTTGCGGTCAAGTGGACCAAGAAAATCGTGGAGACGGATGGTGTTAAGCGGACCGTCGATGCCTTGGAGACGGACGAATTCGGGCCGGGTGATGGAACGGTTCCGGAAGTGTTGGCGCGGCTGCCGGGCGTGCG
>JAYSXU010000855.1:0-2616 GCA_043716965.1 Fimbriiglobus sp. | reverse complement strand
AGAAGACGGGCTACCCGACGGACATGCTGGATTTGGGCATGACGTTGGATTCGGACTTGGGCGTGGATTCGATTAAGCGGGTGGAAATCCTGTCCGCGCTGCAAGAAAAGCTTCCCAACGCACCGTTGGTCAAGCCGGAACACCTGGGGACGCTCCACACCCTCCACGACATCGTCGCGTTCCTTTCGACGGACGGGAATGCGTTTCCGAACCCGGTAATGCGGACGCCGCCGAAGTCGGACGACGTGGTGTTCTCCGGTCCCCCGACCGTGGCGATGGAGAAAATCGCGTTCGTCGGGCCGGATTCCGGGACCAGCTTCCTGCCAGTTCCCGCCTATCGAGCGGTACCCGATCTGGACCCGACGCTGTCCGAACTGCTCGCGCCGCGGACCGAACGACTGGGGCCAATCCGGCCGCAAGCCGCGACCGAATCCAATCTCATTTCGGTCCGCACCGTCACCACGCCGACGGTTCCCTCTTCCCGCCCGGCGCCGAACGCCAGCGCGCCGGGGTTACCGGACGGAATGCCCTCGGAACCATCCCGAACTTCGGTGATGGCAATTAACGTCGAGAACGTTGACCGAAGCATTTTGCAAGTGATTGATCTCGATCTCGCCAGCGGGCGGCCGCGATTACCATTGCCAGAGGAGTGTGAAATTTGGGTCGTCGGGCAGGCCAACGATCTGTTCACGCTCGAACTCGTTGCCGCGCTCAGTTCCACGAAGTTCCAGGTCAAACAATACCCGTGGCTCGATCCGGATTTCGCCAAGCCGACTGGTACGCCGGCGGCACTGATTCTGGTCGCCCCGGCGTCACCGGGGAATACGCCGCTCAACCGATTAGGTTTTCGCTGGATGCAATTCACAGGCGTGAAGTTGCGTCAGAACGTGCGTCAAATCTCCGCCACGTTGATCGCAACGGTCGGGCGCCTGGACGGTGAATTCGGCCTCGGCGAACTCGACCCGGCGACGGACCCCACGATTGGCGGGTTGGCGGGTCTCATTAAAACAGCGCGGCTGGAGTGGCCCGAACTAAGCGTGAAAGCCATTGACCTGGCGGCGAAATTCGCGGACCAAGCCCCACGGGATGCGGCAGCGGCAGTCGTGGATGAACTCCTTATTGCTGGGCCGACGGAAGTTGGCATTGCCGCGAAACACCGCTGCACCCTCGAACTCGCGCGGACGACTATCCGGCGAACAATGACGAGTGGCCCCGTGCTGAATTCCAAGGACGTGGTGCTGATTACAGGTGGGGCACGCGGCGTCACCGCCGAAGTTGCGATCGCGTTAGCGGATGCTTACAAATCCACGATCATCCTCACTGGGCGTACGCCGTTGCCGATGACGACGGAACCCAGTTGGCTCCGGTCGTTGACCGACGAACCCGCGATGAAGCGCGCCATCGCCGAACACCTCGGCACGGCAGGGTCGCCAAAATCGGTCGGAGAATTCTTCAACAAGACCCTCTCGCAACGCGAAGTAACCCGCACGATCGCCAGCATTGAACGGACTGGCGCGAAGGTCGCGTACTTCCCGGTGAACGTGGCGAACGGGCGGCAGATCGCGGACTTGATCCACCAAGCCAAAATGAAATTTGGCCCCATCACGGCTCTGGTCCACGGCGCTGGGGTGATTGCGGACAAGCGGATTGAAGACCTCACGCCGGAACAGTTTGATGCCGTGTATTCCACTAAGGTCGATGGGTTGCGAAACCTGCTGGACTTACTCGCGCACCAAGATTTGAAAGCCATCTTGCTGTTCAGTTCCACGACCGCACGGTTCGGTCGGATTGGTCAACTCGCCTACGCCGTGGCGAACGAAGTGCTGAATAAAACCGCCCAAGTCGAAGCCCGGCGGCGACCGAATTCGCGTGTGGTGGCAATCAACTGGGGGCCGTGGGAAGGGGGCATGGTGACGCCGGCCTTGAGAAAACTGTTCGAGTCGGAAGGCGTCGGGTTGATCCCGCTTCAAGAAGGCGGTCAATTTGCCGTGCAAGAACTGGCCGCTGCGGGCAAAGCCGTCGAGGTGATTGCCCTCGGCAAACCCGGCCGCACGCCACGCGCGGGCAGCCACTCGCTACAACCCGGCTCCGGTAGCCAACGCCCGGCGGCGACACCCCAGCCGACGGCAAACATCACGAACTTATCACAAGCGGGGCCGCCCACGTCGAACCCACCCGCGCCCGAATTGAGCTTGGTTTTTGAACGGGTTCTCGACGTCCAATCGCACCCGGTTTTGAAGTCCCACGTGCTGGACGGGCGCGCCGTACTACCGATGGCGTTACACCTCGAATGGTTGGCGCACGCGGCCTTGCACAACAACCCAGGGCTGGTGTTCCACGGCTTGAACGATTTACGCATCACGCACGGCGTGATGGTGGAAGACGGCGTCACGGCGAATCTCAAGGCGTATGTCGGCAAGGCGGTCAAGAACGACAAGTTCTTCACGGTGCCGGTTGAACTGCGTGGCAAACGCCGGGACGGGCGGGATGCGATTCACTCCCGCGCCGAACTCGTTCTCGCGGCGGCATTGCCCAAGGCCCCGAGTCCAGAGCCGACGCCGCTCATCAACCCGTACCCGCACTCGGTCGAGGAAGTGTACAAACACTTCCTCTTCC
>JAYSXU010000854.1:0-2617 GCA_043716965.1 Fimbriiglobus sp. | reverse complement strand
GACTCGGTACGCACTGTTCTTGATACTCAAGGTTTTATTCGTCCGATTCGTGGTTCGATCTGCACAAGGATTCGCCGTCATGAGTTCGGAACCGGCCCCAACATCGTCCGCACCAACCGCACCTCGGGGCGAGAACGCCGTCGTCGATTTCTTCGCGGCCAATCGGGCCACGATTGCTTGGGTGATGATTGCGCTGGGCGTTCTCTGCTTCGGCGTGGGTGTCTACTCGGTGTCACGAGTCGTTTCCGCGTCGGTTGCCGCAGACACCGATAAGGACAAACCCGAAGCGTCGTTGGCTGATTCCAAGAAAGACTTGTCGGGCCTCAACCGCACCGAGCAGATTCTCAGTGCCATTGGCGGGCTGATGTTGGCGGTGGTGTTCGTGGGCATCGGCCTGAACGTGCTGATGGCACTGCCGAAGCTTTCCGTGGAAGATCGCCGAACGGACGCACGGCAAACCATTCTGCTCTTCGGCGGTCTACTCGGCCTCGTGATGATGGTCATCGCACTGACGTTTTTCATCGCATGGTTCGGCATCCTGGTGAAGTGGATCGACGACAAAGTTGCCCCACCCGGAACCTATCGGGTCGTGCTGACCATTCTCGTGTTCCTAGTCGGTGCGGGCATCGCCTTCCTCGCCGCGCAACCGGCCCGTGCGGATGAACGTAACAACCCGCTGATTCGGCGGTTGATCTTCGGCGGTAACCTTGTGCTCTCGGTATTGCTGTTGGTAGTCGTGCTGGTCATTGCCAACATCTTGATCGGGCTGAAAGTGACCAACAAGCTCGACACCACGGAGTCCGGCGTTCACACGTTGACCCTGAACGACGCGACCAAAGAGTACCTCGGCAACCTCACAACGCCGATGAAGATTTACTCGACGTTCCCCGAAAGCGAACAACAAATCGTCGCGGACACCCGCCGCCTGTTCACCGCGTTGCGGGAGCAGAACCCGCAGATGATTACGGTCGAATACCTGTCCCCCACGTTGAACCGCGACAAGCTCACTGAACTGCGCAACAAGTACCCGCAAGCCACCGAACTCGCGGACTACGGCATCCTGGTCACGGCGGGCGAAGACGAAAAGCAATACGCCGTCATTCGCCCCGAAGAACTCATCGAACAGAAGCAAGACCGCTCTGCTCCGGGCGGACGGGTGCAGTTCGTCGGCGAAGCGAAGGTCATCAAAGAGATGCTGTTCCTCTCCGAAAACAAAACCCGCCCGGTCGTCTACTTCACCAGCGGCCACGGCGAACTGGAAGTGGTGGCCAACCCGATGGCCCCGGCGAAACCCGCCGCCAAACGGGGTGGCAACACCTTGCAAAAGGCACTCGAAAAAGCCTTCGTGGATGTCCGACCGCTTGAACTCGACTTGGCGAACCCGAAAGTTCCCACCGATGCCAGTATCGTGGCTCTCGCCGACCCGCGTGCCGCCTTTTCCACCAAGGAAGTGGACGCGATTCGGAAGTACCTGAGCGAACCGCAGGCCAACGGCAAGAAGGGCAAGCTCATCCTGATGTCCAGCCCCACTCCCAAAGCGGACGGTACCGGCGTGGTCGATCTCGGGTTGAGCAACCTGCTCGCGGAATTTGGCGTGTCGTTGGGGAACGAGTATCTGTTGAACGGCCCGTATCAAAATCTGGGCTACACCGAAGTCCAGGCAATCGTGAACACGAAGTTAATCGAGAGTCGCAACCCGATTGCCTTGGAGTTCGCACCGCCGCGTGGTCTGTTGTTTGCGAACTGCCGCGAAGTGGTTCCCGCAACCCAACCGCCGGGCGGGCCGTTCACCGCCGAAGTCTTATTCGCAACCTATCCACCGTCGCGGGTGACGTGGTACGAAAGTGATTCACCGGCCAACCCCGGCAAAGTGGCGGAAGACCTGTTCCAGAACGACGACCTCGCCCGCAGTCGCCGCGCCTCCAATCGCCGCGGCCGTGCCGTCGCGGTACTGGTGTCCGAAGGGGCCAACGGCAAGATGGCCGTCTTCGGCAGCGGCGAAGCGTTCGCCGACTCGGAACGCCGTGGTGCCCCGATCGCCGAAGTCAACGCAGAACTGTTCACCCTCACGGTCAACTGGCTCCGCGAACGTCCGCCCGTTTGGAGCGTGGCGAACAAGACCTACGGCGTCTACAACCTGGGCAAGGGCGCCGACAACGCCCGCCTCATCGTGCTGCCCGCTCTGGCCAGTTCGCTCGGGGTGCTGGCGCTCGGCATCGGCGTGTGGATGTTCCGCCGCAAGTAACCCGCAACGGGTTAGTGGAGAGTGGATAGCAAGAAAAGCTTTCTTTGGTCTTACTATCCACTATCCACTATCCACTATCCACTACTCGTGGCACTGTTATGAATTTTCGCCTGACTGCTATCTTCTTCGCAATCGTCGTGGCCCTGGTTATGGGGTTGCTGGTTGTCGTGCTTCTCGAAGACGACAAGGACACCGCGATCGTCCAAGGCGGCCTCGTCGATTCGCTCACGAAATCCGGCGTGAAAGAGAAGGACATCGACACGATCGAATTGGTCAAAACCGTACCCAGTGAAGAGAAATTGGTGTTCGCCCGCGTTGCCCCAGACAAGTGGGAACTGCGGGAGCCGTTCACGGCCAAGGTGGATAGTGGGG
>JAYSXU010000853.1:0-2622 GCA_043716965.1 Fimbriiglobus sp. | reverse complement strand
GCGGTTCGCCATTTTCACCCGGTTTCGGGATTTCAAACACTTGCAACTTCTCGGACATCTCAGCTTCTTTGTCTTGTCGGTTGCAGATGCCGTCGTTGACCTTGCCGATGCCCCAGAAAATCGCCCACGCGAAGACGGTTGCCAGGATCGCCACCAGCATGTTCCGCGTCAGCACCGCAGTCAGCGTGGAGATGGCGTACAGAATCGCAAAGTAGAAGGTGAGGATCGGGACGATCAACAGGAAGTTTGGCGACCACAACCCCGTCCGGACGCCGAGGACCAACCACACTCCAAACGCGGTAAACGAAGTCACCAGCAACACGAACGTCAAGCCGCCGATGTACTTGTAGAGCAGCACCAGCGGTTTGCTAATCGGCTTTGAGATCAGCAAATCGAGCGTGCCTTTGCCGAGCATGTTCGGAATGAACCCCGCCGTCACCACGATGCTAACGATTAGCGTTAACCACGCCCCGGCGCCGTTGACGAGCCACTTCTGCATGAAGTAAACCCCTTCCCGTAACGAAGTCGATAGCAGCGGAACGTCGATGAAGAACAGCAACGCCGGCTCATGGCGCCATTCGAGCTTGTCCGAAATCGTCGTGCCTTTGCTAGTCACATGGAAGCGTGCCTCCGCCGGGGTCGGGGCTGCGTCTTTGGCCGCGTCCGGGTCTAACTTGGACGACGCATCAGGGTTGTTCGATTTGACGTTCTCGACCTTCAGGTCTTTGAGAAAATCGAACCCTTGCTTCAGAAACCGTTCTGCGGCAGGGCGAGTGACCGGGAGGGCGCGTCCTCGGTCTTTGGCTTTTTGCAAGTCCGCCGCGCTAGGACTGGTCACGACGAAGTCGAAGGTGTAGTCCGATTTCCACGGCTCGATCGGGTTCGTTTCGGAGAAATTCTCAACGCTAAATTTCGGCGACCCCATGTTGGGGTATTCAGGGCTGGTCGGCAGGATTTTGTTGATGAACCCAATGCTCGTGCCCAGTTGTTCGTTCAGCGGTTGCGGGCGGAACGAGATGCTGGCGATGAACAGCACGAGCAGAAACGACAGCAACAGCATCGCTTGGAGAACCCAGCCGTTGATGGCTTCGCGGTAGGAATCCTTGAGGAAGGCGTAGAATTTCATGCTTACTCTCTCCTCGCGTCGATGGGGCGGGCAACACGGGTCGCGCGGCGGTCTTGGCCTTTGGGTTCGGCGTCGTCAACGAGTTTCATGAAGACACTTTCGAGGGTCTGTTTCTTTTCCACCAGGTGCCGCAACTTCAAACTCTTCTCGGACAGCATCCCCAGCACGCTGTCGATACTTTGCCCGGCATGGATTTCGATTTCGGGTAGCAACCCTTTATCGTCAACCGTGTACCCGTGTTGGCGCAACTCCGTCGTCGGGAACGTTTGCCCGTCCACGAGGCCGATCACGTAGCGATCGGTTTGCCGTGTCAGGTCAGCGACCGTGCCTTGGCGGATGAGTTCCCCGAGGTGCATGATGGCCACGCGATCGGAGATCATTTCCACTTCGCCCAGCAAGTGCGAATTGACGAAGATCGTGCGGCCTTCCTTCTTGAGTTGCAGCAGCAGTTCGCGGATTTCCTTCCGCCCGATCGGATCCACGCCATCGGTCGGTTCGTCGAGGAAAATGACTTCCGGGTCGTGAAAAAACGACTGGGCAATGCCGAGTCGTTGCTTCATCCCCTTCGAGAACGTCTTGATCTTATAGTTGGCCCGTTTCTTCAAGCCGACGATGTCGAGCGATTCTGCAATCCGCCGCCGCCGGTCATCCCGACTCAGGCCGTACAGCCGCCCGTAGAAGTCGAGGATGCTGTTCGCCGTGTGGTAGCCGGGAAATTGATAGTCTTCCGGCAAGTACCCGATCTTGCGGCGGACTTCCACGGAGCCAGCCGGTTTGCCGAAGATCGTGGCCTCGCCGTCGGTTTTGCGAACGATCCCCAGTAAGATTTTGACCATAGTCGATTTGCCGGCGCCGTTCTGGCCGAGCAAGCCGTAAATTTCCCCCGGTTCGACTTTGATCGTCACCCCTTTCAGGGCTTCGATGTCACCGTAGGTTTTCCGCAGGTCCGATGTTGTTACAACCGCCACAGACGCCTCCCGTGTGTGTGTGTGTGTGAGTTCCGCCGAGTGAAGCATTAACTGGGGATTCGCCAATGCTTTCAGGTTATTAACGCGAACGGATGGGACTAGACGCGGAAACCCGGTAGCGGTGTAACCAATCCGCTGAGGGATGGAGCGCAAACCCCACCCCCTAGCCCCCTCCGACGCGGAGAGGGGAAACCCACTGGCTCCCCTCTCCGCGGTACGTGTTGAGCGTCGGATTCTGGCACGTTGGGGGGAATTCGTTCACGATGTTCTGGCCTCGTTGCCACCAGGTGTCCGCCCCGTGACCCTGTGGGCAACAGGTCAACGGCACGCACCCGATGGGGCGTCCGGGTATCTTGTGGCCGGCGGGCGGAATCTGCTGCGACTCACGGTCGGCGAAAGGGGGTCGGCGAAAGGGGGTCGGCGAAAGGGCGACGACGCACGCCTGGCCGCGGGGTTTGGCGCCATCGGACTGGTGGGTGACTTTGGCCTGCTGCACACCCTGCCGGCGCGGGTCGGGCTGGGCCGGGC